>NZ_JBNKWF010000002.1:0-113316 GCF_050299635.1 Altererythrobacter sp. | reverse complement strand
GTCTTGGGTCGCGTCTCTCGTCGCGTCACTGGTGGCGATAGTGCCAGCATCGATCAGCCGCGCGATTTCGCCGGACGAGAGGCCCAGCCTTTCGGCCAGGATCTCTTCGCTATGCTGACCAAGATAGGGCGCTGGCGCGGGGTCGCCCATATCCTCGCCAGGAAGATCGGCGAAGCTTCGGGTTGCGGGATAATTGAATCCGCTGGGATTTGCCGGCGATGGCCCGAATAGCGGGTTGTTTTCGACCAGTTCCGGGTCGGTCGCAGCCTCAAATGGCGTTCGGTAGTGTTCGAATGTGCAGCCGTGCTGGCTCATGCTGCGGGCCAGGTCTGCATAATCGCGCTGCCCAGCGGCGGCCTGGAACAGGTCAAACAGGCGGTGACGATTCTCGAACCGTGGCCGGTCGCCATCCTCAAAGCGCACGTCCAGCTCCTGTTCGAGCGCGGTGATCTCCCTCTGCAGACCAAAGGCTGCAACCAGCCCATCCCACTGCTTGGCGGTCAGCGCAGCGACCATGAAGCGCTTGCCATCGCGGCTGCGGAAATCGCGGCCGAACGCCCCCCAAATGGCATTGCCCAACCGCTCGCGATTCGCGCCGCGATAGAGCATTTCGGCCATGGCGCCCGAATTGGCGAAAGTGCCGATGGCCACATTGCCCAGCGGCACACGCACTTCGCTGCCCTTGCCCGTCGCATCGCGGTGGCGCAGCGCGGCGAGCAGAGCAAAGGCCGAATAGGCGCCGGTGATGAAATCCCAGGCGGGCATGAGCTGATTGACCGGGGGAGCCTCTGCCGGGTCCCAATCTTCCGGGCCGGTCATCATGGGATAGCCGCTGGCGGCATTGACGGTGAAGTCCATCGCCTGGCGCCCATCGTGCCAGCCCAGAATGCGGACCGAAATCATGTCTTCGCGCCCCCTGGCCATAGCGGCATGGCTGAGGAAACTTTGTTCAGGCAGGTTGGTGACGCATTGGCCGGTGGCGCGCGCGAGTTCGACGCAAAGTTCACGCCCTTCGCCGGTGCGCAGATCGAGCGCGACCGATTTCTTGGCCCGGTTGAGATTCTCCCACGACAGGCTGCGGCCTTCCTTCGTCAGCAAGTACCGATCGTAATCGAGCCCGCCCGCGACATGGTCGACCCGGATCACTTCCGCACCCATCTGCGCGCAATAGAGGCCAACGGTGGGGGAAGCGACAAAGCTCGAAACTTCTACAATCGAGAGGTCGCTGAGGAGTTGGTACATCTACTTCGATCCCTTGCAGGGAGCGGAAAGCACATCCGTGCTTTCCTTGCGGCACCGGCCCTCTCTCCTTCCCAGCCACCCGATAGCGTGACGGACATCATATCGGGAGGTTGGGAGGGGGGTGGCGCCGTACACGATCATCGATCAACCGTGCTCCGCCGTCCATTCGCGCAGCATGTGCTTGGCAATCTGGAGCTGCAGGATTTGTGTCGTCCCTTCATAGATGCGGTAGATGCGCGCATCGCGGAAGAAGCGCTCGGCGTCATATTCTGCGAGGTAACCAGCCCCGCCGTAGATCTGCACTACGCGGTCGACCACCCGGCCGCACATCTCCGATGCGAAAACCTTGAACGCAGCGGCCTTGCGCAGGATGTTCTCGCCGCGATCGGCGCGCGCGGTGACATCGGCCATCATGCATTCGGCGGCGTAGATCTCGGTCTCGCTTTCTGCGAGCATCTGCTGGATCAGCTGGAAATTGGCGATCGGCTCACCGAAGGCCTTGCGCTCATTGGCATAGCGCAGTGCACTGTCGAGCGCGCGGCGGGCATAGCCGGTCGAAGCCGCGCCGACCGATACTCGCCCATTGTCGAGGCTTTTCATCGCGAAGACGAAGCCCTTGCCGGTCTCTCCGCCCAGCAGAGCCTCACCCGGAACATGCACGTCTTCCAGAATAACATCCGCGATTTGCGCGCCGGACTGGCCCATCTTCTTGTCCGGGCTGCCGACCGATACGCCCGGTGTGTTCATCGGCACGATGAAGGCGCTGACATGCGCGTTCTTGGGCAGATTCTCTTTTTCGGTACGTGCCATGATGAGCCCGACATCGGCATGCGGCGCATTGGTGATGTAGCGCTTGGTTCCATTGAGGATCCAGCCATTGCCGCTCGGGTCGGGCTTTGCCGTCGTCTGCATCGCGGCGCTATCGCTGCCCGAACCAGGCTCGGTCAGCCCGAAGCAGGCGATTTCACCTCCAGCGATGCGGGGCCACCATTCGGCCTTCTGCTCATCGGTCCCGCCATTCTTGATAGCCGAGTTGAACATTCCGATGTTGATCGAGAAGATCGAACGGAATGCCGGTGCGGCATAGCTCATGCAGTGAACCGTTCGGGCATATTGAGTGAGGCTGAGCCCGGCGCCACCATACTCCTCCGGGATCGAGAGGCCGAACAGACCCATCTCCTTCATCTCGGTCAGGATGTCGTCGGGAATGCGGTCATTCTCGATCACGTCACGCTCGGCGGGAATCAGCCGCTCGCGAACATAGCGTTCAAGCTGGTCGATGAATTGTTCGAAAACTTCTGGGTCCATCCCGATTTCGGCCATGGGGCGTATTCCTCTCGCTCGATTGTTTTTTGCGCCGCCCGCCTATTGAGTGGCGGCATTGGTGTCAGGCGTCTGGTCCGGCGGCAAAGGCGGACCTTCTCCCGCCAACCCGGAACCGGATTCTTCAGGCAGTGCTTCATCTGGCAAGCGCCGCTGTTCGATCATTTCGGCTGCTTCATCGAGCGCGCGCGCTTCGCCCACGCTGACGCCCCCCGGACCCGAATCATTGTCGGCCGGGCCGCAACTGGCCACGAGCGCCACAAGAGGCAGAGCGAGGAGAGCGCATTTGGGTTGCAGCATGCAATCGACCATAGCGCGCTCATCGAAAAGAAAAAGCCGGTGAATCGGCCCGGAGCTTCCCCGGACGCCCGATTCACCGGCCCGTTTACGTCAGCCGCACTGGCGGCGGCGCGATCACACTTAATTGGTGACCGCGTCCACCGCATCACCAGCCGCGTCAGCTGCCTTCGCAGCGGAATCGGCAGCGTCGCCCACTGCATCGGCTGCGGCAGCGGCACGTGCAGCCACGTCGGCAGCGGCTTCGCCAGCTGCTTCGGCGGTTGCAGCCTGCGCTTCCGTAGCGTCTTCGGCTGCTGCATCGTCAGCCGCATTGGCGGCATCATCTGCCACCGGCTCTTCCGACACGCCTTCAAGCGCTTCGTTGGCAGGCATCTCCACCGTGTCGGCAGTTGCCTCGGTCGAAGCATCGTCTGCCGTGCCGCAGGCGGAAAGTGCGAGCGACGCGGCCGAAACCGCCAGCAATGTGGAAAACTTCTTCATATCAGGACCCTCCTAGAATGGTGAGAACCGGCAAGACCATGCCGGGACGGCTGGGGGCATACAACGGCAGCTTGCCGGTCGCCAAGTCCCAATTCGGAGCAGCCGAGCGAGACGAACTGGCATTCCTGCCGATCTGCGCTAGCGATAGGTTGATGATTCAGCGAGCTTTTCGATCGTTCAGGCCCCGCCGTATATGGACCTTTACCGTTGCGGCTATCGCCGTGGCGGGAGCCGTTCCTGCGACTTCGCCGATGGCACAGCCCTCGAACAGGGGGTTCACGGTGGTGGAAACCGGACGCAGCTATGCGCGCCTGCAGGATGCACTCGATGCCGTGGGCGACGGGCAGGCTACGATCGTGGTCGCGCCGGGCACATATCGGCAGTGTGCGGTCCAGCAGGCGGGGCGCATTCGCCTGGCGGCGCAGATTTCGGGCCAATCGGTGCTCGAAGGCGTCGCCTGCGAAGGCAAGGCGGCTCTGGTGCTGCGCGGTGCGGGCGCGGAAATCACCGGTCTCACCTTTCGCGGGATTGCGGTGCCCGATGGCAATGGAGCGGGGATCCGGCTTGAGCAGGGCGATCTGTCGGTCAGCCAGAGCTGGTTTGCGGACAGTCAGCAGGGAATTCTCACCGGGAGCGATTGGGAAGCCGATATCGTCATCGACAAATCGACCTTCTCCGGCCTCGGCACTTGCGAAAATGACGCTGGTTGCGCGCACTCGATCTATGTCGGGGACTATCGGTCGCTGCGCGTCACCCGCAGCCGCTTCGAGCGCGGCACAGGCGGGCACTATCTCAAGTCGCGCGCGGCCCGCGCCGAAATCCGCGACAACAGTTTCGACGATTCGGCCGGCCGCGGGACCAATTACATGATCGATCTGCCTGCGGGCGGGACAGGACGAATCGAGGGCAACTGGTTCGTTCAGGGGCGCGACAAGGAGAACTACTCCGCCTTCATCGCTGTGGGTGCGGAGGAGCTGCTGCACGATGCCGATGGGCTGACGATCAGCGGCAATGTGGCGCGCTTCGTGCCCGGCTTGCGGCGTTCGTCTGCCTTCATTGCCGACTGGACCGGGCACGATTTGAAAATCGGAGAGAATGACCTCGCTCCCGGCATCGCCGGGTATGAGGCACGCTAGCCGAAGGCGGCAGCGTAACTGACTTTGCCACGAGGCATCTCGCCTTCAAGCAGCAAGCACTGGAAATATTCGGCTGGCGGGCCGGGATAGCTGAGCCGTCGGTCGGCGGAAAAGCCGAAGCGCGCATAATAGGCCGGGTCACCCAGGAGCACCAGGCCGCGCGCGGCGCGCTCCCGCATGTCGGCGATGCCACGCCGCATCAGGGACGATCCGATCCCGCGGCCATGAAGTTCTGGCCAAACGCTGATTGGGCCAAGCCCGAACCATTTCAGGGCGCCGTCAGAGATCGTCACAGGCGAAAAAGCGATGTGGCCCACGATGCGTCCGGCATTTTCAGCGACGAGCGACAGTGCCAGATCCCCATCCGTGCGCAGCCGGTCGACGAGATCCTGCTCGTCTCCGTCGCTAAATGGCATGTCGCGGAATGCCGCCTCGGTCAGCGCGTGAATCGCGGCCTCGTCGCTCGGCATTTCGGGCCGGATCGTCACGCTCATTCGAGCAAATGACCCGATTTGTCCCGTTTGGTTGCGAGATAGCGGGCATTATGCGGGTTTTCAGGTAGCTGGTGCGGAACCCGCTCGGCCACCACCACTCCCGCCGCTTCGAGCGCTGCGACCTTCTTCGGGTTGTTGGTCATCAGTCTGACCTGGTTCACGCCCAGCAGTTCGAGCATTCGTGCAGCGGTAGCGAAGTCGCGCGCTTCGTCGGGCAGGCCGAGCCGCTGATTGGCTTCCACCGTGTCATAGCCCTGATCCTGCAAGGCATAAGCGCGCAGCTTGTTGACCAGTCCGATTCCCCGCCCTTCCTGCCGCAGATAGAGCAGCGCACCCCAGCCACCATTCTCCGTAGCTTCCTGCGCCATGGCTGCAAGCGCGGCGTCAAGTTGCGGTCCGCAATCGCATTTGAGGCTGCCGAGGATATCGCCGGTCAGGCATTCCGAATGCAGCCTGACCAGCGGCACCGCATCGCCGCGCTGCTGCCCGATGATGAGCGCGACATGCTCGCGTGTGTCGTCGGCGCTCCGGAACGCGACGATCTGGGCGCTGTCGCAAGCCGAGACGGGAAGATGCGCGCGGGTGGCGATATGCAGATTGGCTGAATCCGACCATGCCGCAAGATCGCTTGCCGAGAGCACCTGCGCTTCGCCTGCGTTCTCGGGATCGACCAGGAAAGCGGGCAGGATCCCGGCAATCCGCGCCAGCTCCATCGCCGCGCTCGCCGCTTCCAGCCAGTCGATATGCTCTGCCTTGAACGGTCCCTTGAGCGGGTTGGCGAGATCGAGCGCCGGATCGGCAATCGGGCGCGCCAATCGCAGGTCGAAAGCCTCCCCGCCACGGATCAACACCGGAGCATGGGGCTCAGCCGCTTCGCGCTGGTTGGCGAGCTTGAGCGTTGCCGCGCGTGCGGCCGAGATCAGCATCCGTTCTGAAGTCGCGCCGCTCGCAATCGCGGTTTCGACCGGGAGCAGGACTGGGCCGCCTTCGAACGCCAGCGGCCAGCCGTGGCGCAAGGCATCCACCGCCTGCGCTACTCGCCGGGAAGGCGAGGGGGTAGACAAGGCGGGTGCGCCGCTCAGAGGCTGAACTCCGTTATCAGCGGGACATGGTCACTCGGCTTTTCCCAGTCGCGCGCGTCCTCGCGCAAGCGGTGGCCCGTGGCCTGCCTTGCGAGATCGGGGCTGGCCCACATATGGTCGAGCCGCCGCCCGCGATCATTGGCCTTCCAATCCTTCGCGCGATAGCTCCACCAGCTGTAATAGCGCTCCGGGTCGCGGATATGCTCGCGCCCGATATCCACCCAGCCATGCGCGTCCTTGAAGTGCTGCAGCGTCTCCACTTCGATCGGTGTGTGGCTGACGACCTTGAGCAATTGCTTGTGGTTCCACACGTCGCTCTCCAGCGGCGCGATATTGAAATCGCCCACGATCATGGTGGGGCGCTCGATCGCTCCGGCCCATTTGGTCATGCGCGCCAGGAAGTCGAGCTTCTGGCCGAATTTCGGATTCTTCTCGCGGTCGGGCTCGTCTCCACCCGCAGGGACATAGACGTTTTCCAGCACCATGCCCTTGCCCGGGCCGAGCAGCTCAACACCGACATGGCGCGCCTCCCCATTGGCCTGCCAGTCGTGGCGCGAAACCTCCTTGAGCGGGATACGGCTCACGGTAGCCACACCGTGATAGCCCTTCTGCCCGTGTACCGCAGCGTGCTCATAACCGAGTTCAGCCAGCGCTTCGTAAGGGAACTGGTGTTCCTGGCACTTGATTTCCTGCAGGCACAATACGTCGGGCGCCTCCTCTTTCAGAAAGCGGGCGACGATCGGCAGGCGCAAGCGCACCGAATTGATATTCCATGTAGCGATAGTGACCATGCATTGGCACTTAGGGTGCAGGCCGCATCGGGTCCAGCCTGCAGGTTTCGCTTTCCCGTCACATCAAGAGGCGATAGCGATTGCGCCAACAATCAAGGAGATCCCTCAAATGGCTCGTGCCCGCACCGCCATCATGCTTGCTGCCTGCCTCGCCTTTCCGCTCGCGTCGTGCAGCTCCGCCGGAAGTGGAGGCGAGGTCGCCAGTGCTCCGCCCCCACCAGTGGCGGCACCGGCCAAAGCAAGGAACGTGATTCTCTTCATCGGGGATGGAATGGGCATCTCCACCATCACAGCCGCGCGGATCTATGCGGGACAAAAGCTGGGTCAAACGGGCGAGGAATATGTCCTTCCGTTCGAGCGGTTCGAGAATGTCGCGCTGGTGAAGACTTATAACACCGATGCGCAGGTGCCGGACAGCGCGGGCACGGCTTCGGCCATGAATACCGGGCTCAAGACCCGTATCGGAATGCTCGGAGTCGGGCCTGAAGCACCCCGGGATGATTGTGCTGCGTCGCTCGAACACCACCTGCCCACTCTGGGCGAACAGGCCTTGCAGCACGGGCTGGCGCTGGGCGTGGTCAGCACGGCGCGGATTACCCATGCAACGCCTGCTGCCGTCTATGCCCATGTCCCCGACCGCGATTGGGAGGCCGATGCGGCGATCCCGCCAGAGCAGCGCGGCAAGGGGTGCAAGGATATCGCCGCGCAGCTGGTCGAAACAGATTTCGACGTGGCCTTGGGTGGGGGCCGGGGCGCATTCTTTGGAGCGGAAAAGGGCGGCAGGCGTCTGGCAGCCGATGCCGATTTGCCCGGCGCGTGGAGTGCGCGCACGGGGGGCGCTTTCGTCGAATCGCAGGCCGAGCTGGCTGCTGCGCCGCTCGACAAGCCTGTGCTAGGCCTCTTCACGCCCAGCCATTTGAGCTACATGGCCGACCGGAAGGCCACCAGCAGCGAACCGACGCTGACTGAAATGACCGCAGAGGCGATCAAGCGCCTGTCGCGCGACCCGGACGGATATTATCTGATGGTCGAAGGTGGGCGGATTGATCATGCCCACCATGCCGGTCAGGCAGGCTATGCGCTGGAAGAGACGGTCGAGTTCGCGCGTGCGATCCAATATGCATTGGACCACACCGATCCGGCCGACACCATGATTCTGGTCACCGCCGATCACAGCCATGTGTTCACGATGGCTGGCTATCCCAAGCGAGGCAATCCGATCCTCGGCCTGGTCGTACCGCCGGGTGAAGGTGACGATGAACATGCCGGTTCCTCAGGCGGCCCCACACTGGCGAAGGACGGGAAACCCTATACGACCCTGGGCTATATGAATGGCCCTGGCGCAATCGCTGGTGAGCGCCCCGATCCTGAAACCGGCATTCATGCGCATCAGCAGGCGCTGGTCCCGACCGGCAGCGAGACGCATGGCGGCGAGGACGTCGCGCTCTATGGCAACGGACCGGGTGCTGAGCGCGTGCGTGGCGTGATCGAGCAGAACCTGATCTACGACATCATGCGCAAGGCCTTCGGCTGGTAAGAGGGATGTAGGACCGGGCCTGGCTCTGGACCCAACAAAAAAACCCTCGCGCCGGGGGCATTGGCACGAGGGTTCCTTTTGAGCGTTCGTCACGCTTGGCCAAGGCGATCCGGGTGAAGATCAGGGCAACAGGGGGGAAACCCGCCTTCGATCACCTTGGATTTGCAAATTACGCTTTTGAGGCTTTCCTGTAAATGAACGAGCGCCCGCAATTTGTCGCATTCCTACAACCGGACGCGGTCAAGCCGTTCACCTTGGACGACGAGACGATTTGCGCGGATCCTTGAACCTGAACGTGCTGTCAGCGACGGCGACTCCATAGCGATGATTGCGCAGTCTGACGGTGGTTCGGTTGTTCTGCGAATCGAGCGCCACCCAATTGGTCAGCTGCAATCCGCCCGGCGCCGTGGCGCTGCGAACGAAGATCATCGTGATCATGCCGAACTCGGGCCGTTTGGGGTCTCGCACCTCGATGCTCACCACGTCGGGATTGCCGGTCGAAACCAGCTTGCCATATCGGGCGATATCGCGATTGGGGTCGAGCAGCACGCCGAGCGGCGAGTTCTTGATCGGCCAGCGCTGGACCTGGTCGACTTCGTAATCGATCAGATAAAGCGATCTGCCATTCGATACGACCAGCAGCGGCACGCTCTTTTCATATTCGAAACGGATCTTGCCTGGCCGCTTCAGCGTCATCACGCCGCGCGCGGTCTGGCCTTGCCTGTCGGTCTGGGTGAAATCGGCCTGCATGGTCGCTATAGCGCGCAGAGCGCCGACTGCGCGGTCAAGGTCGCCCTGTGCGGCAACAGCCGGGGTAGCGGGGGCAGTGAGCGCGGCGGCAGGCAGGCCAAGCACCAGCGCACCGGCCAATGCGGCGCGGAGCGGGCGTTTGACGATGGAATGCAAGATGTTCATGCCGGGCGTGTTAGCCACGCAGGCTTGAACTGTCACTGAACTTCAGGCCGCGTGGCCGTTCAGCAAGATCACTTGATCTTGGCTTCCTTGAACTCGACGTGCTTGCGCACGACCGGGTCATATTTGCGGAAGCTCATCTTCTCGGTGATGTTCCGGGGGTTCTTCTTCGTCACGTAATAGAAACCCGTATCGGCGGTCGAGACGAGCTTGATCTTGACGGTTGCGGGCTTCGCCATGGCGGTGTCCTAAACTGTTTGCTGGGCCCTTGCAGAGCCAAAAATACAACAGGCGGCGCGCG
Source organism: Altererythrobacter sp. (assembly GCF_050299635.1). Taxonomy (NCBI): domain Bacteria; kingdom Pseudomonadati; phylum Pseudomonadota; class Alphaproteobacteria; order Sphingomonadales; family Erythrobacteraceae; genus Altererythrobacter; species Altererythrobacter sp. The sequence goes on along the minus strand of NZ_JBNKWF010000002.1, from coordinate 103,718 downwards.
CAGCACCGCCCCAACGGGCCGCCCATTGGGCGAATCGCGGCCGAAAGTCAAGCATTGCCGCGCCCAGATTAAGTCTACCAGTCGTTGCGGGAGACCTTGCCGCGATTGGCCTTCACTTCGCCGCGCGCCTTCTTGGCCTTGAGCCGCTGAACCTTGCCGACGCGGTTGAGGCGGGTCCTGGCGCGCTTTTTCGGTGTGCGGTGGGCGTCTTCCAGCAATTGCGCCAACTTCTCGCGGGCTTCGGCCCGGTTGGCTTCCTGTGTGCGGTGCTCCTTCGCGGTGATCAGCAGATCGCCGCCCGCAGTCAGCTTGCTGCCTGCGATCTGGCGCAACCGCGCGAAGACTGGCGGTGGCAGGCGCAGCTTGTAGACGTTGACGCGAAGCTGAACCTCGGTCGCTACCTTGTTGGCGTTTTGGCCACCCGGCCCGCTCCCGGCGAGGAAGCTTTCTTCGGCCAGAGCGTGGGCACGCGCGATGAGCGTGTCATCCATCGGATGCAGCGGGGGCTTCGCTCACGCCCAGCGCGCGGAAATCGGCGGGAAGTGGAGCTTCGGCAAATATGTCGGGCTTGCCTTCGCGCACTATTCGCAGGCTTTCGGCATGGAGCATGGTCCGCTTGGCACCCTTGCCGCTGCCGTAGACCGGATCGCCCAGCAGCGGATAGCCAAGTCCCGCCAGCGCGTGGATGCGCAATTGATGCGTGCGCCCAGTTTCCGGGCGGAAGCGGATCACGGCGCGTTCGCCTACGAGCCCAACCTGCTCCCAATGCGTAATCGCAGGCTTGCCTTTCTTCGCCGCGATCATGCGCCAGCCCTTTTCTTTCGAGCTGATCTTGGACAGCGCCAGTTCGATCGTTCCGCTGTCACCTTCAGGCAGGCCATCGAGGATCGCGAGATAGGACTTTTCGACCAGGCGATCTTCAAATGCGCGGTTGAAGCGCTTCAGCGCCTTCGGATTGCGCGCCAGCAGCAGGCAGCCGCTGGTATCGGTGTCGAGCCGGTGGACCGGCATGGGCGCGCGCTGGAATCCCAGCTTGAGCGCTTCGAGATGATCCTCGAGCGACGGCCCGCCCTTGCGCGGGCGTTCGATCGGCAAACCGGCGGGCTTGTCGATCACCAGCGCTTCGCCGTCTTCGTAGAGAATGTCGATCATGGGGTCAGCTCCGCCTCAACCAGCCCTCGCACGGCATTGCCGAGCAGGAAACCGCCAGCCAGATCATCCAGTGTCAGCTTTGCCTCGCGCGCCGCACCGCTTTCGATCAGCGAACGGCGCAAAACGCCCGGCAGAAGCCCGAGCGCGGCGGGGGGAGTGAGCAAGACACCATCCTCTGCGCGCAGGAATATGTTGGAAATGCTGCCCTCTGTTACCAAACCGTCATCGCGCACCAGCACAGCTTCGTCAGCCCCCTCGCCGCGCGCCACAGCGAGCGCTTCCTCGTAGAAGGCGCGGTCACTGGTCTTGTGGCGCAGCCGCCAGTCACCCGGATCGACCGGCAGAGGCAATGCGATGCAGCGCATCGGCTGTCGAGGCGGTCCGGCAAGGGTGACCGCTTCCAGCGCCAATGCCCCGCCGCGCGAAGCCAGCAGCCGGATCTTGCTGCGCTGCTCCAGATCGAAGCACAGCGCCTGGATCTTGTTGCGCGCGGCATGGCGATCGAAGGCGAAGCCGAGGTCCGCCGCGCTCGCCTTGATCCGTTCAAGGTGCATTTCCAGCAGGTCGATCCCGCTTTCGGGCTCGAACAGCATGGTTTCGATCAGGTCGAAGGCCGGAATGGGGTGTTCGGGCGAACTGGCGCGAGCAAATCCGGCCTTGATCTCGCATTCACGCCGCTCGGCCATGGCATCGCTGTCGGCGACGATGGCGCCGCCCACACCCAGAACCGCGCTGCCTTGCGCATTCTCGATCGGCGTAAGTCGCAGAGTGCGGATTGCGACGTTGAAGGCTGCATCTCCATTGGCATCGATCCGTCCCAGCGCGCCGCAATAGGGGCCGCGCGCGTCACGTTCGACCTCGTCAATCAGTTCCATCGCACGGATCTTGGGCGCGCCTGTGATCGAACCACAGGGGAAGATCGCCCGGATCAGGTCGACCGCTCCATTCCCTTCCTGCAGCCTGGCCCGAACGGTCGAGACCATCTGGTGCACGGTGGGATAGCTTTCGATGGCGAACAGCGCATCGACCTCTACGCTGCCCGCTTCCGCCACGCGGCTGAGATCGTTGCGCATCAGGTCAACGATCATCAGATTTTCGGCCTTGTCCTTGACCGATCGGCCGAGTTCCTCTGCGAGCGCCGTGTCCGTCGCAACATCCTCGCTGCGCGGCCTTGTGCCCTTCATCGGCTTCACCCTCGCATCGCGCTCCTTGAGCGAGACGAACAGCTCGGGGCTAAGGCTCAGCAAATAGTGCGAACCGTCGAACAGCACCCCGCCATAGCCGGAACCTGCGGACGAACGCAGCCCGGCATAGAGCGCCAGCGGATCGCCGCGATAGGAACCGGCAAGCGGGTAGGTCAGATTGGCCTGGTAGATGTCACCTGCATGAATTGCTTCCTGCAAGCGCTCGAAGGCAGAGAGATAGCCTCCGGTCGAAAGCTGCGGCGTGAGAGGGCCAAGCGAGGCCTCGCCCTGCGCGCGTTCGGCAAGCCAGCCCGGCACATCGGCGGACGCGATTTCTTCCACGCTATCAAACAGGCCCAGCCATACCAGCGGGCCTGCTCCGCCGCTGCGCGCATCGGCGAGCGGCTGCAACCTGGTTTCAAGCGCGAGCCCGGCCTCATAGGCGATATAGCCGGCAAGGAATCCGCCGCTTTCCAGCCGTGCGGCATCGGCCGCCTCAAGCGTTGCAAGCACGTCTTCTGCCCTCCGCGCGACGAAGATCTCGCGCGGGGCTTCGTAGATATGCGCGGGCGCAGCGCCATTATCGCGCGCATCGTCAAGGAGGATGAAGGGAACACTCTGACCCATTGATCCTGCCATAGTGTCCCTGCGCGCGAATGGAAGCCGGGTCTTGGCTTTCGCCCTCGTTCAATGACTTGGATGAGCGGCGGCCGGCGCAAGTGCGGCCTTGACCGGCGTGTCGGGCCTGCGCCAGACAGTCGCCAAGCATCCGGGAGCATTATTTACCCATGAGCCAGATATTCCTCGGCCTCGCCAGCAATGGCGAGAATCAGTATCTCGACCTGTCGCGTGCCAACCGCCACGGATTGATTGCGGGCGCGACCGGCACCGGCAAGACGGTGAGCCTGCAAGGACTGGCGGAAAGTTTCTCCGCCAATGGCGTTCCGGTGTTCGTGGCCGATGTGAAAGGCGATTTGTCGGGCATCGCAATGCCCGGTTCGCCCACATTCAAACATGCCGACAAGCTGGAAGGGCGGGCACGGGAACTGGGCATGGACGATTATGCCTATTCCGATAATCCCGTGGTCTTCTGGGACCTCTATGGCGAACAGGGTCATCCGATTCGCACCACAGTCTCCGAGATGGGGCCGCTGCTGCTTTCGCGTCTGCTGGACCTCAACGATACGCAGGAAGGCGTGTTGCAAATCGTCTTCAAGGCGGCGGACGAAGGCGTGATGAATGGCGGCAAGCCGCTTCTGATCCTCGATTTCGAGGATTTGCAGGCCGTACTCGCCTGGGCGTCGGACAACGCGAAGGAACTTTCCGGCAAATATGGCAATGTCTCGCGGCAATCGGTCGGCGCGATCCAGCGCCAGCTGTTGAGCTTCGAAAGCCAGGGTGCGGACCTGTTCTTTGGCGAGCCGGCGCTTGAGATCGACGACTTCCTGAAGCTGGACGAGCAGGGGCGCGGTATCGTCAACGTGCTGGCCGCCGACAAGCTGATGCGTAGCCCCAAGCTCTACGCCACTTTCCTGCTATGGCTGCTGGCCGAACTGTTCGAAAGCCTGCCCGAAGTGGGCGACCCCGAGAAGCCGACTCTGGTGTTCTTCTTCGACGAAGCGCATTTGCTGTTCGATGACGCGCCCAAGGCGCTGGAAGACAAGATCGAGCAGGTCGTGCGATTGATCCGCTCGAAAGGTGTGGGCGTGTTTTTCGTGACGCAAAACCCGATCGACATCCCCGAAGAAGTGGCCGGGCAACTCGGCAACCGCGTCCAGCATGCGTTGCGCGCCTTCACCCCGCGCGATCAGCGCGCGATAAAGGCGGCGGCGGAAACCTTCCGCATCAATCCCGATCTCGACGTCGAAGCGGCAATCACCGAGCTCAAGGTTGGCGAGGCGCTGGTTTCGACGCTGGACGAAGATGGCGCGCCCACCGTGGTGCAGCGCACGCTGATCAAGCCGCCGCGTAGCCGGCTTGGGCCGGTCACGGCAAAGGAGCGCGCAATCATCCAGTCGGTCAGTCCTCATGATGGCAAATATGATGAGCGCATCGACCGCGAAAGCGCAGAAGAAGTGCTGGCGGCCAAGGCGGCTGACGCTGCTGCAACTGCCGAGGAAGTCGCGGAACAGGGCGAAGAGGAAGTCCGCAAGCGAAGCCGCAAGACCAAATCGGTCTGGGACATGTTCGGCAAGGCCAAGGATCGGGCTGTCGCAGCAGCGGCAGGTTCCGCCGCCTCGGTCGCCGCTGCCGCAGTACTGGGCAAGAAATCGCGAGCCAATCCGATGAAGACAGCTGCCACCTCTGGCCTCGGTTCGATCGCGACTGATCTGGCCGGGCCGGTTGCGGGCCGGTTCGTCCGCAATCTGATCGGCGGGCTGATGCGCTAGGGCGCTGGCCCCGATACGCTAGCCGGCGGCGGGTATCCTCAGTTCTGCTCGCAAACCGCCTTCTTCGCGGTTCTGGAGCGTTAATTCGCCGCCATGCTGCTCGGCGATGGCCCGGGCCAGCGTCAGGCCCAGCCCCGCCCCCCCTGTGGCGCGGTTGCGGCTCGCTTCGCCGCGGGCAAAGGGTTCCAGCATGGCCGATAGCTCGTTCTCAGGGATGCCCGGCCCTTCGTCTTCGATCCGTATCACGGCATAGTCGCCTTCGCGCAGCACATCGACCTGCGCCTTTTCGCCATAGCGCAGCGCATTGCCGATCAGATTGCGCACCGCGCGCCGCAGCCAGGTTGCGCGAAGGGGAACCGCGATGCGCATGGTTTCGCGCAGCTCGACCGGATCGCCCATGTCCTCATATTCCTCGACCACTGAAGCGACGAGAGCCGAAAGTTCGGTCTTTTCCAGCGGGTCGCTCGATCGGCCGACCCGCGCCAGATTGAGAATATCGTCGAGCGTATGCGTTATGTCCTCGATGCTTTCCGCCATGCGTGCGCGCTGGGTCGCATCGGGAACGTTTTCGATCCGCACGCGCAGCGCCGCGAGCGGCGTCTTCAGGTCGTGCCCGATCGCCCCCAGCATCACGTCCTTCTCGTCGAGCATGGCGGCGATGCGCGCTTCCATGGCGTTATGCGCGGCAATCAATCGCCGCATATCCGCTGGTCCGCTTTCTTCGAGCGTAACGGTTTCACCCGGATTGCGCGAAAAATCTCCGAGCCGTTCGGTCAGGCGCGCCAGTGGCCGGGTGATCCGCCGCATCAGCGGAAAGATCAGTGCCACAAGGACGGCGAAGATGACACTCGTCTGGAGCGCGATCGAGCCCATGACCCCGCGCGGGGGCCTCGGCTCCGGCAGGCGCGCCACGCTCCATCCGCCATCAGGGCGCTCAACCCCCGCGACCAGGATCGCGCGATCATGCCAGTCGTGTCCGTACATTCTTTCGCGGAGGCGCGGGCGAGAGGCGAGAAACGCATCCTGGCCCGCCAGGCGCCTGGTAACGACAAGTTCGCCAACTTCTACGCCCTGGCGCGCGAAGAGTGCGCGCAGGTCTTCTTCATATTCGGCCAGATGTTTTTCGCCCGGCTTGAGCGGCGAAATATCGCTTGTCTCAAGCCCCAGGCGGAGCCTGTGCATATAGCTCCTTCGACCGAACTCGCCTTGCTCTTCGTGATCGAGCTTGAGGCGACTGCGCTTCGCTGCTCCGTTTTCGCGACCCCGCCCCTCAAGGGCCGCGACGAGCCGGAAGCCCATCGTGCTGACGAGTTCGGCCTCTCGCCGCTGTTCGGCAGCGCGAAACAACAGGACGCCCGAAACCGCCTGCCCAAGCAGTAGCCCGAGCCCGAGCACCAGCATCACCTGGCCCAACAGGCTGCGAGGGACCGGCATCCTCAATTTCCGGGTTCCGATTTTATGCGGCGGACATCCGCAGCCAGGCGATAACCGCCGCCGCGAACGGTGAGGATCAATTGCGGGTTGCGGCTGTCCGCTTCGATCTTGCGGCGCAACCGGCTGACCTGGTTGTCGACTGCACGGTCGAACAGGTGCGCTTCGCGGCCTTGTACCATGTCGAGCAGGCGATCGCGATCGAGCACCTCGCGCGGATGGTCGAGAAATGCGCGCAGCATGCGGAACTCGGCGGTGGAGATCGGAACAGCCGCTCCATCGGGATCGGTAAGTTTCTGTTTGAGAGGATCGAGCTGCCACTCCTCGAACTGGTAATTCAGATTGTCGCCTGCCGAGACCGGAGCGCCTGATTGCACGCGCCGTAGCACCGTTTTGATCCGTGCAACCAATTCGCGCGGCTCGAACGGTTTCACCACATAATCATCAGCCCCCATCTCGAGACCCACGATCCGGTCGGTCGCTTCACCCCGCGCGGTGAGCAGGATCACCGGAGTGCCGCGCGTTTCGACCAGATGCCTGGTCAGCGACAATCCGTCTTCGCCGGGCATCATGACATCGAGCAGGATCAGGTCAGGGTGGATTTCAAGCAGGCGGCTGCGAGCCGCGGCGGCGCTTTCGGCCTCATGCACGGCGAACCCCTGACCGGAAAGATATTCGGCCAGGGGCTCTCGCAGTGTCGGTTCGTCATCGACGAGAAGCAGGGTGGTGGGCGTGTTATCGCTCATGGATACATGCCTTGCCGCACCAGCGCCCACTGCTCAACCGGAAGCCGCACTATTCGGATTCGCGCCGCTCTTTCCAGCGCGCCTTCATCGCTTCATGTGCGGCCTTGCGTTCGGCAGCGGTAGCCGTGCCGTCACCGTCGGAATCCATCTTGGCGAAGTGAGCCGCCACCGCAGCGTCGAACTCGGCGCGGGTCACGGCCTTGTCTCCATCGGCATCGGCGCGCTTGAGCATCATCATCGGGCCGTGGCCTCGATTGCCATGTTCGCTGTGCCTTGCGCCCATGTGGCCATCCTTCGATCCGGCGTGGTGATCGCCGTGCATTTCACCGCCCGTTTTACCGTGGCGCTCCATGCGCGCCGCGTGGCCGGCTGCAAGTTCCTCTTGCGAAATGCCGCCGCTGCCATCGGTATCGAGCCGCGCGAAGCGAGCTTCGTGACGGGCCTCGCGCCGTTCCATGCGCTTCGCCATCCGCGACTCATGCGCTGCTTCCATCTCCGATTGCGACAATTCGCCATCGCCGTCCGTATCGGCGGCGGCAAAGTGTTGGGCATGGCGTGCCGCGCGATCGGCTTCGTCGATCACGCCATTGCCATCGACATCCATCTTGCTGAACATTTCGGCGCTGTGTGCCTGCATTTCCGCCAATGTCACGGCGCCGTCGCCATCGGGATTGTGCTCACCGCGATGGTGGGTTGCGAGGGCGGTGCCGGCGCCTGCCATCGCGAGGACGGCGGCGGAAAGGGTAAGGGTGAGTTTGCGCATCATTCTACTCCCGAAGACTGAGATGTTCTTGAGCTGCGGGGTGCACCGGCCGTTCAGGGGGGGGGAGGGTCTTGGGAATCGACCGGCGCACCGCCGCAACTCGTCAGGCCTTTCTAGGCCTTCTCTGTCGCAGGAATATGCTGCGATGCAGGAGAAATGTCGCAATTTGTATCGGGCGAGAGTTCCGGTTCATTCAAGCGAAAGCAGAACCGCATGAATCGCCCGATCTGGAACTCAATCTTGTCCACGCGGCCTAGCGCGGACGGTTCTGCGTCCCTTCACCGCTGGTGATGAAAATGGCTGTCGCTTCGTGCTCGATATCGGCGGTATGCCATACGCCCGGAGGGTTGATGGCATATTCACCCGATCGAAGCGTAATTTGCTCTAAATGCCCATCGGGATATTCCTGCGTCAGCAGCATTTGCCCTGAAGTGCAGATCACCACTTCCGAACCATTGGGATGGACTTCCCAGCTTGGCCAATCTTCAGTGAAGCTATGCAGGGCTACCAACCGTCCTTCCGCTCCATCGGAGCCATGACGTTCGCCATAGGCTTCGTACCATTCGATTCCGGTGAAGGGGGGTTGGGGCTCGGCAGTTGCGCCAAGCCCCAGATGAATGAAATCACTGGCGAGCTTGCGCGCGCTCACCCCTGCACCATGCAGAAGGCGTTGAGCTTGTTGCCATCGGGATCGCGGAAATAGCCGGCATAGAAGGTGTTGCCGTTCTCGTCCGGCTCGCCGCGCGGCCCCGGTTCGCCTTCGTCGCTGCCGCCATTGGCCATTGCAATATCGTAGATCCGCTTCACCTGGTCGGTGTCTTTTGCCTGCAGAGCCACCATCGTGCCATTGCCGACCGTCGCCGCCTCACCGTCGAACGGTTTTGTCGCTGCGATCCCGGCCGGCCCGTCCCACGCGCCCCATGCGATGAAAGTGTCGAAATCCATCATCCTTCCATATCCCATCTCCTTGGCGATGGCGTCATAGAAGGCTGCCGCACGGGGCAGGTCGTTGGTTCCAAGGGTCACGTAACCGATCATCATTCGTCTCCTTTGCGAATCGCTATGGGCGGAACATTACGTGAACAAAGTTCGGGCGGCAAGCCAAATCAGAGCGGTTGGCACTCCCGCTCGAGCCAGGCGAGATCGTCGCCTACGAGCTGTGGCGAGAGGATATCGAACACCCGCTTGTGATAGTCGCTCCACCACTGAAGCTCTTCGGGTGTCAGCAGGCTTTTCTCGACCAGCTTGCGATCGATCGGCACGAAAGTGAGGGTCTCGAATCCCAGGTATTCGCCCTCGGCGCCTTCGACTTCGCGCGGCTCGACCAGTTCCAGATTTTCGATCCGGATTCCGAACGCGCCCTGCTTGTAATAGCCCGGCTCGTTGGAGAGAATCATGCCGGCAAACAGCTCCTGGTCTGTCCCCGCCTGCCCGCCAGCGGATTTGGCGATCCTCTGCGGTCCCTCATGGACCGAAAGGAAGCTGCCGACCCCATGGCCAGTGCCATGCGCATAGTCGACCCCGGCTGCCCACAGGAACTGGCGTGCGAAGGCGTCGAGCTGGCTGCCCGCCGTGCCTTGCGGAAAGATAGCGCGGGAAATCGCGATATGGCCCTTGAGAACGCGGGTGTAGCGGTCCTTCATCTCCGCGCTGGGCTGCGCCGAACCATCGGGTGTTCCCACCCAAACGGTGCGGGTGATGTCCGTCGTGCCGCTGGGGTATTGGCCACCCGAATCGACCAGATAGATGCTGCCCGGCGGGATGGTGAGATTGCTGTCCTCGTCCACGCGATAATGCGGCAGGGCAGCGTGCGGCCCGGCGGCCGAGATCGTATCGAAGGAAAGATCGCGCAGATCGCCATGTTCCTCGCGGAAAGCGCGCAGCTTCGCAGCCGCGGTCAGTTCGTCGATCTCGCCCGCAGGCGCTTCGCGTTCGAGCCAGTGGAGGAAGCGCGAAACGGCTGCCCCATCGCGCGCCTGCGCATCGCGGTGCCCCTGCTGCTCGACCTTGTTTTTGATGGCCTTGGGCAGGATGGTGGGATCGCGATTGAAGCAGACATTCGCGCCCGCCCCTTCCAGGAGTTGGCCGATAGCTGCGACGCCGTAATCGGGATCGACCGATATGCTCTTGCCCTTCAACCCTGCCAGCGCGTCGGGAAATCCGGCGCGGTCGCGCAGAGTCACGGCATTTCCTAAGTGCTGGGTCAATTCAGGCGTGACCTTTTCCGGCGCGATGAACAGCTCCGCCGTGCCGTCGTCATGGGCAATGAGATAGCTCAGTGCGACTGGCGTGCGATCGACATCGCTGCCGCGAATGTTGAGCAGCCAGGCGATCGAATCGAGCGCTGAGATCACCGCTGCGTCATGCCCTTCTGCCTTGAGCCATTCGCCGATTTCGGAGCGTTTCTCGGCCGACGAGCGCCCGGCATACTCGTCTGACTGGATCAGCGCGGGTGCAGAGGAGGGTTCGGGGCGGTCCTGCCACACGGCGTCAAGCGGATTGCTCTCGACCGGCACGAGTTTGGCGCCCTTGCGCGCGGTCTGCTTGCTGACCTGATCCACCCATTTCTGCGTGTGCAGCCATGGGTCATAGCCGATCCGCGCGCTTTTCCCGGCATGTTCGGCCAGCCAGCCGCCAATCGTGTCCTTCGGGACGGAGCGGTATTCGAACAGCTTCTCGTCCACCTGATCGCGCACCTGAACGGTATAGCGGCCATCGACGAAGATCGCGGCCCCGGTTCCCTGTGATGTGTCTGTCAGCACCACTGCGCTGCCGGCTGACCCGCCGAAGCCTGTCAGCCATGCCAGCCTTTGGGCATAGGCGCCGACATATTCGCTCATATGCTCATCGGAAATCGGAACGACGAAGCCGTCCAATTCGCGTGCTTTCAGTTCCTGGCGCAGAGCGGCCAGCCGGGCTTCATGGGTCTGCATCAACATCTGGTCGAATCCTGGTGTCCTGGACATTCTCGCTTGCCCAATGGGCAAACTGCTTTCTATCGAAACCAACATAGGAGCCAATTGGTTGCCGCGCCACCCGTGGCGGCAACCATGCCTGAAGCCAACGAGGAGCATTCGACTTGGAAATCCGGAAACTGTCATTGGCGGCGCTTGCCGCTTGCTTCGTCATCGTGCCCATGGCAGCGCAAGCCGCGAACACGGACAAGGACAAGACACAAGTGACACAAGAGGCACCGACCTCCCCGCCCTCGGCTGAGCGGCGCGACTACAGTTTTACTCACCACGGGATCACGATCAGCGATCCCTACCACTGGCTGAAAGACGAATCCTACCCCAAGGTGGATGACGCAGACGTGCTCGAATATCTGAAGGCGGAAAACGCCTGGTTCGAAGCGCGCATGGCACCGCACAAGGCGCTGACCGACAAGCTGTTCGAAGAAATGAAGGGCCGCATCAAGGAAGATGACAGCTCGGTCCCGCAAAAGGATGGCGACTGGATCTACTGGTCCGAGTTCGAGGAAGGCGCGCAGTATCGCAAGTATTACCGCAAGCCTGCCGCGGGCGGCGATGCGGTGCTGATCCTTGACGAAAATGCATTGGCGGAGCGCCTCGACTACTTCCGCCTTGGCGCGATGTCGGTGAGCCAGAACGGGCGCTATCTCGCCTATTCGACCGACACCAACGGATCGGAGCGCTTCACGGCGCGGATCAAGGATCTCGAAACCGGCGATTTGCTGGAGGATGAGATCCCCGAAACGCTGTCCGGCCTGGTCTGGGTCGCGGGCGACACCAGGATCGCATACGGCAAGGCGACCGAGAACTGGCGGGTCGACAATGTCCGGCTGCATACACTCGGCACGCCGTTGAGCGAGGATGTCGAGATCTACCACGAGGATGACGAGACATTCCGCGTCGGCTCCGGCCTGTCGGCGCAGGACGACTGGCTGGTGATCGCCACCGGAGATAACGAGACGAGCGAAGTGCGGCTGGTGCGGGCGGACGATCCGACCGGCGAGCAGATCCTGGTCAGGCCGCGCCGCAAGGGTGTGGAATATTCGGTCGATATTCGCGACGCCGAAGTGTTCGTCTGGACCAATGACGAACACATCAATTTCCGCCTCGCCAAGGCGACAATCGACAAGCCGGGTGAGTGGGAAACCGTGTTGGCGGGATCGGATGATTTCTACCTGACCGGTTTCGAGCTGTTCAAGGACTTCTTCGTTACCGAAGGGCGGCTCGACGGGCTCGACCAGGTGCAGATCCGCTCCTACGAAAAGCCGGGCGAAGCGAAGCCGATCGCCTTCCCGGAAGCGAGCTATACAGCCGGGCTTTCCAACAATCCCGAATATGATGTGTCGAAGTTGCGGCTTTCCTACGAGAGTATGGTCACGCCGGATTCGGTTTATGACTACCACCTGGCTTCCGGCGATCTGGAATTGCTCAAGCAGCAGGAGATCCCGAGCGGCTACGATCCCTCGCTCTACACCACCGAGCGGGTGACGGTGGAAGCGCGCGACGGCACCATGGTCCCAGTCAGTGTGGTCATGCGCAAGGATCGCGACACGATAAATGGCGGGGCTGGCGGTCCGCTCCATCTCTATGCCTATGGCGCCTATGGCTATGCCGTACCGCCGGGCTTTTCGACCACGCGGCTGAGCCTGATCGATCGCGGTTTCGCCTATGCCATCGCGCATATTCGCGGGGGCGATGATCTGGGCCGCCGCTGGTATCTGCAGGGCAAGGCATTCGAGCGGCGCAACACCTTCAACGATTTCGTCGACGCGGCGAAGGGCCTTGCGGCGATGGGCTACACTTCCGAAGGCAAGGTGACTGCGAGCGGCGGTTCGGCAGGCGGCGAACTGATGGGCGCCATCGTCAACCAGGCGCCCGAGATGTGGGGCGCAATTGTGGCGCATGTGCCCTTTGTCGATGTGCTCAACACCATGCTCGACGAGGATCTGCCGCTGACGCCGGGCGAATGGCAGGAATGGGGCAATCCCATCACTGACAAGCAGGCCTTTGCCTATATGCTGAGCTATTCGCCTTACGATCAGGTGGTGGCGCAGGACTATCCGCCGATGCTGGTAACTGCCGGGCTCAACGACCCGCGCGTCACCTATTGGGAGCCGGCCAAGTGGGTCGCCAAGCTGCGCGAGCTGAAGACAGATGGCAACGAACTACTGCTCAAGACCAATATGGGTGCAGGTCACGGCGGCAAGTCGGGCCGCTGGAACTCGCTCTATGAAACGGCGGAAGAGGTGGCCTTCATCCTGTGGCAGATGGGGCTTGCAAAGGATGAGGGCGCGGATTGAGCAACCGATACACTCGCAGCTTCATGGCATTGCCCGGGCACATCGATGAGCTCGGGCATGTCAACAACACCGTCTGGGTGCAGTGGATCCAGGATATTGCCACCGCCCATTGGGAGGCTGCTGCCCGCCCTGACGATAATGCGCAGTTCTTCTGGGTCGTGATCCGGCACGAGATCGATTACCGCGGAAATATCTCCGAAGGCGAAAGCGTGACGGGCGAGACCTGGATCGATGGGCCGGCGCAGGGCGCGAAGTCTGACCGGCGCGTCGATTTCCGCAACGACACAGGCAAGGTCATCGTTTCGGCCCGCACGACCTGGGCCATGCTTGACCGCGCAACGCAGCGGCTGGTGCGCGTGCGTCCGGAAGTGATCGCCCCGTTCCAGGACTAGCGCGAAGGCTCGTCGCTCAGGCGGCTTCGACTGATCGGGCCGATTCCGGCGTGTCGAAGCGCATGATACGTTCATGCACGGTGCGATTGCGCCCCGCCTTCTTGGCTTCGTAGAGCAGCGTGTCCGCACGGGCATAAAGCTCTGCAAAATCCATCCCCTGCAGACCTTCGCTGGGGATCGAAATCACGCCCATGCTGGCGGTGACCGGACAGTCGAGGCCCTCCACTTCGGCGGCGACCCGCACCGGTATCGCCTGGCGGAACTTCTCCGCCAACTGCAACCCTCGCCGGCCGCGGGTAAGGATCATGAATTCCTCCCCGCCCAATCGGGCAGCGATGGAATCGCGGCGGCGGCCACTGTTGAAGACCTTGGCACACGCCACCAGAACCGCGTCGCCGGTCCGGTGGCCGAAGCGGTCGTTGATTTGCTTGAACCGGTCGAGATCGAGCAGCGCCATCGTGTCGAAGCCCTGTTGGCGCAAATCATCGAACCGGCCCTCCAGCGTGCGGCGATTGTAGAGACCCGTCAGCCCGTCGCGTTCCGAAAGGCGGCCCAGCTCCTTCGCTTCGGAGATTGCGTCGTCGCGCTCGCGCCGAAGGGCGAAAAAGCGGTCGGCAACGCCCATGGCGGTCGCGATGCCTTCTGACAGGATGCCGATATAGAACAGGGGCAAGGCGTCGTTCTGCAGCGCGAAGGGCAGTATTTGCGTGCTGATCTGGATGAAGGAGGCAAGCAGGATCGGAGCCCAGCCGATCAGCACGAAGATGACTGCACGGCTGCGTTTCCGGCAGGCATCGACCATCAAGGCCAGGATCACTGCAAAGGCCGGAATCATCCCGAGACTGTGAAAATTGCCGCCCAATGGGCGCAGAACCTCGAGTGACGCTGCATGCACGGCGCTGAGCAATATGGTCCAGATCGCAACAATCGGGATCGCAGCCCTCAGCCTGCGCGACAATCGATCCGGCTCGATATAGCTACGCAGAAACATCAGCGCTGTGGCCGCCATTACACCTGTGGCCATGATGAGCATGACACGCCAGATGTCAGGCGGCACCTCGGCGATCAGGTTGATAATCCCTGACCGGGTTACGATCATCCCCGCGAAACTGAGGGTCAGTACGATGTGCCAGGCAAGGAAAGATCGCCGCTGGGCGCGGTAGAAGATCGCATCGAGCGCTATTGGAACCAGCATCATACCGATCAGGGCAGCCAGCGACATGAACTGGATCAGCGTGGATTCGCTGAGCCCCTGCGGCTTGTCGAGCAGCATGGCGCGGCTGAGCGTTGAGCCGTGCCCATTGCCGGTAAAGCTTGCGATGACCGCCACCGGCTTTCCCGAAACTTGCGGAACGGGAAATTCGATCATCGGCTCGCCAAAGGTGGACTTCGCATCCTCCAGGCCAAAGCCTTCGATCGACCATTTCCCCTTGTCGTTGCGAACGGCAATTCGCAGCCGTTCGAAATAGCCGAGCCGCGTATTGAGCACTTGCGGCACAATTGGGCTTTGAGCCACATCGAAGCGGAGCGACCAGTCGCCGCCCGCCCTTTCTTCCTTCTGCTTGGAGCAATCCCACCGGCTCTGCGACTTGTAAGCCCGTTCGAGCGCGGCCTCGCTCTCGAACACCTGATTGACGAAACAGGGGCTGGATTGCAGCGGTTGGGCCGCCGCCGCAGCGGGCAGCAGAAGCGTGAGCCCAAGCGCCGCCAGCACGGCGCGAATGGCCAGGCAGAATTGAATGAAACTCCTCCGCATGTCGCTCATTTAGGGGACAAGCCCTTCGCGCGGGTTAATGGAGGCCCGATTTCCTGCGTTTGTCCAAGGGCTTGCTCGGATGCGAAAACTCGCGCGGGCGCAATTTGTCCACATGCTGTCCACCAAGACCGGTGTGAGCGTCATCAAACTGTCACTTGGCAGTCATAGGCGCGCCAGAAATTGGTCAAACAAAGGATCGAAACCAGTGAGACTTCAGGCATCGGCGATTGCTCTGGCAACGGCCATCTCATTCTCTCAACCCGCCTATGCGCAGGACGAAGCCGAAATGCGCGAAGCCATAGCGCAGATGCGCGCGCAAATGGCTGAAATGGCGGCTCGAATCGATTCGCTGGAAAGCGATCTTGCAGAGGCTGAGGCGCAGGCCCAGGCGGCCAATACGGCGGCAGCTGCCGCAAGCGAGGCCGCTGCGGCTGCAAATGAAACCGCCGCAGCGGCGAAATCCTCCGCGCCGAAGGTGAGCTGGAAAGGCGCGCCGAAGTTCGAAGGCGAGGGTGGATGGAGCTTCAAGCCGCGCGGGCGCTTGCAATATGACGCTGGTACGACATCGGCGCCTTCTTCTACTGGCCGTAGCGATGGATTCGGTAATGAAGTGCGTCGCGCGCGCCTCGGCGTCGAAGGCGATATTCCTGGCGGCTTCGGCTACAAGTTCGAGCTCGATTTCGCCGGCAATTCGACTGAAATCACCGATGCGATCCTGACTTACAAGGATGGCCCGGTGAAGGTCGCGGTTGGCCAGCACAACAATTTCCAGGGCCTGGAAGAACTCACCAGCAGCCGCTTCATCTCGTTCATGGAGCGCGCGGCATTCACCGATGCGTTCGATTTCGAGCGCCGCGTCGGTGCCTCGCTCCAGTACCACAAGGGCGATGTGCTGGTGCAGGGCGGGCTGTTCACCGACAATATCGACGATCTTTCGAACAAGAACTGGAGCGCCGATGGCCGCGTGGTGTTCATGCCCAAGATGGGCGGCACGCAGCTCCACATGGGCGGCTCGATCCACTACACCGATTATGAAGCTGGTACTTCGCTGCGCTATCGCCAGCGGCCCTTCGTCCATTTTACCGGCGAGCGCTTCATCAACACCGGGCATTTCGCTGCCGACAGCGAGCTTGGCCTTGGCGTTGAAGCTGCGGCCATCTCCGGCCCGTTCCACGCGGCTGCCGAAGGTTATTGGCAGAAGGCCAGCCGTCCGGCCGGGCTTTCGGACCCCACATTCTTCGGCGGTTATGCCGAAGTCGGCTACTTCCTCACCGGCGGCGACAAGCGCGGCTATAAGGGCGGCACATTCGACCGGGTGAAGCCGGCCAATCCTGTCGGCAAGGGCGGCATGGGTGCGGTGCAGGTCAATTTGCGTTACGACTATCTCGACCTCAACGATGCCGACATCATCGGCGGCAAGCAGAACGGTTACGGCGTTTCGCTGATCTGGACGCCGACAGCCTACACCCGCTTCATGATGAACTACGGCAAGATGTCCTATGACGATGCGGTCTATCCCACCGGCAGTGGCGACACCTCCTACAGCGTCGACTCCTTCGGCGTGCGGGCGCAGGTCGATTTCTGATAGGGCGGTCTATCGCAGAAACGTCACATAGACGTCACATACGGCACCTATCGGACCGGCAATTCGAGTTTTCAGAGTACTTCAAGCAAAGGTAAGTCTCATGCGTATTTCCAAACTTTCCTGCCTCGCGGCCATTTCGGCCCTGGCGCTCTCTGCATGTGGTGAAAACCCGGGCGGCGGCGCACGCGATTCGATCCGCGCAGTCGGCTCTTCGACCGTGTTCCCCTTCGCCAAGGCGGTGGCTGAAAGCTATGCCCGCTCGAACCCCGGCTCCAAGTCGCCGCTGATCGAATCGACCGGCTCGGGCGGCGGCATCAAGCTATTCTGCTCTGGCGTCGGCGCCGACACGCCCGACATGACCAATGCCTCGCGCCGCATGAAGCTCTCGGAGTTCGAGTCCTGCGCCGCTAATGGCGTGACCGACATCGTCGAACTGCAGGTCGGCCTTGACGGCATTGCCTTTGCTTCGGCCAAGGGCGGCATCATGATGAACCTTTCGCCGAAGATCATCTATGAAGCACTCGCGGCACACCCCTATGGCGGCGAGCAGACCAGCAAGACCTGGGCCGACGTCGATTCTTCGCTGCCTGCCGAGCCGATCCTGGTCTATGGCCCGCCCTCTACCTCCGGCACGCGCGACGCGCTCAAGGAACTGATCCTTGAAGCAGGTTGCAAAACCAGCGACGAGATGAAGGCGCTCAAGGAAAGCGACGAAGACAAGTTCAAGGCCGTCTGCACCGAAGTGCGTTCGGATGGTGGCTATGTCGACCAGGGCGAACAGGACAATCTGATCGTGCAGAAGATCGCCGCCAACCCCAAGGCGGTCGGCGTGTTCGGCTATTCCTATCTCGAAGAGAATGAAGACAAGCTGCAGGATCTGCCGATCAATGGCGTTCCTGCAACCTATGAGAATATCTCAAGCTTCGCCTATCCGGGTGCGCGCCCGCTCTTCGTCTATGTGAAGAAGGCCCACATGCAGGCCATCCCGGGCCTCGACGGTTATCTGGCCGAATGGGCCAAGAGCTGGGGCAAGGACGGCCCGCTGGCCAAGATCGGCCTCGTCGCCTCCCCTGACGATGTCCAGGCCGCCAATGCGGAAAAGGTGAAGAACCTTACCACGCTTACGGCCGACGAGCTGAAGTAACCCCACCCACCAGCTTCAGCGAGTGGCGCCGCTCCGTCGCAAGGCGGGGCGGCGCTATTTCGTTGGGGTGTTGGTAACGCGCGCGATCAGGCCTGGTGCATATAGACTGCGCGCTCGTGGCTGAAGGCCTTGAAGCCGAAATAGCCGTGATAGCTGCCCATGCCGCTCTGGTTGACGCCGCCGAACGGAAGGTTGTTTTCGAGGTAATGCGAGAAGACGCCGTTGACGGTGACGCCGCCTGACGAGGTGCGGTTCAGAATCTTGTCGATGTGCTCCTGGTCAGGACTGAAGATGTAGAGCGCCAGCGGTTTGTCGCGGGCCTCGATATAGCCGATCGCCTGATCGAGATTATCATAGGTCATGACCGGCAGAAGCGGAGCGAAGATCTCTTCCTGCAGGATCGACATTTGCGGCGTGACATCTGTCAGCATCGTTGGATGGACGGTGCGGCTGTCTTCCTCGAAAGTGCCGCCCACGGCCACCGTCGCACCTTTGGCCACCGCGTCGTCGAACAGCGATTTCACGCGTTTGAAATTGCTTTCGTTGACGACCTGCGCAATCGCCTCTGTCTTGATCGAGCCGTCGTCACTGTAGAGGTTTTGCCGGACGTTGCTCCTGAAGGCTTCGACCAGATCATCCTTCTGGCTTCCGGGCACAAAGACATAGTCCGGGCAGATGCAGGCCTGCCCGCCATTGAACTGCTTGGCCCCGGCCAGCGCTGCACCGATCTTCGCGACATCCGCGCCTTCATCGATAATCACCGGCGATTTGCCGCCCAGCTCAAGTGTAACCGTAGCGAGATGCTTGGCCGCGGCGGCCATCACGATCTTGCCCACGCGGGTGCTTCCGGTGAAGAAGATATGATTGAAGGGCAGCTCCAGCAGCGCCTCTGCCACGCTCACATCGCCTTCGAACAGGGCCACTTCGTTCTCGTCGAACACTTCCTCCACGATCGTCCTGGCTATGCTGGCGGTTGCCGGGCAAAGATCGGTCAGCTTGACCATGCAGCAATTGCCCGCCGCCACGGCTGCCGCGAGCGGGCCGAAGGTGAGGCCGAGCGGAAAATTCCACGGACCGAGGATCAGGCACACGCCGCGCGCTTCATGCACGATCATCGCCTTGTCATTGGGATCGAGCGAAGTGGCGACCTCGGCCGGTTTCATCCACTCGTCGAGATTGTCGATATTACGCTGGATATTGGCGATCACGTTGAGGACTTCGGTGACGCGGATCTCGCCTTCGGGCTTGCGCGTATCTTTCTGTACGGCGGCGACGATATCGTCGGCATGGGCTTCGACCGAGGCTTTCAGTTTTGCCAGCCTGGCCTTGCGCTCCTCGGCACTGCTGGCCTTGACGTTCCATTGATTGTCGCTCTGGGCGGCAAAAATCCGCGCCATATCGGCCGGGACGCTTTGCGAAATCTGGGGGGCACTGGCCATTGTCTGTCCTCTCTCGGTCTGCGCACCCATCCGGCGCATTCTAACAATGGTTATCGTGCCTGCGCGTTCCAAAGCAAGGCCGAAGGGCGTCTGCGGCGATAAGGATTGCGCCGGAGAGGTAAGTTTGGCGCAATCGAGTGCGTGCGGGCTTTGCGCTCTGCTTCGTTGCCCTGCCTCCGCGCTGGGAGTGCGCGGAATGCTGCCTGCCAACACCATCGTCGTTGAACGTCAACCCTCCGCCGCCACAGCCGGTCACGCCCCCGCCGTGCTCAGAACCAGAAGCGCACGCCAATCACGAAATTGGTCACGCCAGGATCTTCGCCGCGGGCCCGCACATAATCCGCGCTTTTGCCGGTCCGCCATTCCTGGTCGATCCCGACATAGGGGGCGAACTCGCGTGCAATCTCGTAGCGTAACCTCAGGCCCAGCTCGATCCTTTCGATACCCGAACCGATATCGAGTTCCGGAATGTCCTGCGCGGACAGGGCCAACTCGGCCCGCGGCTGCAGGATCAGCCGCTGGGTGATGCGCTGGTCCAGTTCGGCTTCGATCCGCGCCGTCAGGTTTCCCTTGTCCGAGAGGAAGGCGGCGGCATCGATCTCGAAGAGATAGGGCGAAAGCCCTTGTACACCGAGCGCGGCATGCGTTCGCTCCGGACCGGTGAGGTCCTGCCGCACGCCAGCCTGCAGGTCGAAGAAGGGGGCGATCGCATGGCTCCACAGCGCCTGCACTTCGGCGCTTTCCGGCTTCTCGCCGAAGCTGCCTTCGCCCTCGCTCTTGAACCAGAACTTGTCGATATCCCCGCCGTAGAAGCCCTGGATATTCCAGAGATAGCCGTCATTCCCCTGGCGCGCGCGATATTCCAGCCGGTCGCCCTGGAACCAGAACAGCGGCATTCCGCTGACCTTGCGCACGACATCGGCACGCGAGGCAGCCATGATCGAGGCACCGGCGAACTGATCGGCTGCATGGGCCGGTCCTTCAAATGCTTCGGGCGGGGGCGGGGCCTGCGGGATTTCCTCTTCCTCCCCGTGCGTCATGGCCGAACGTTCCATTGGGCCATGATCCATCGCACCGTGGCCCATCGCGCCTTCATCGCTTGTGCCATGATCCATCTCGGGCATCGGGGAAGGAGTTTCCTTCTGCTCCGATTGATCCGCACCCATGTCATGGCCTTCGTGCGAGCCATGGTCTTGCGCGACAGCAGGGGCGGCCAGCAAGATCAGTCCGGGTACAGCGAGCAGCGCTCTCATGGCCGGTCTTCCGCCGACTGAAGTGGCCTGACGGTGACCACCTGAAACATGCCCGAATGCATGTGGTACATGAGGTGGCAGTGAAACGCCCAGTCGCCCGGCTCGTTTGCGGTGAGGTCGAATGTGGCGCTCCCGCCGGGCTGGACAATCAAAGTGTGCTTCAGCGGCTGGAAACCCTCGTGCCCGTTGACCAGCTCGAAGAAATGGCCGTGCAGGTGGATCGGGTGCGCCATCATGGTGTCGTTGACCAGCCTGACCCGGACCCGCTCGTTGAAGGCGAAGCGGATCGGATCATCGGTGACGGCGGAAAACTTCTTACCGTCGAACGACCACATATATCGTTCCATATTGCCCGTAAGATGAATCTCCTTGAGGCGCGATGGCCGCCGGGGATCGGGATTGGGCCGGGCAGCAATGAGCTGGCGATAGGTGAGCACGCGGTGCCCAACCTTGTCGAGGCCTAGCCCGGGGAAATCCATCCGGTCGACCGGGTTCATCGCCACCATGTCGAGGCCAGGACCGGCTTCCACCAAATCAGGCAGCAAGGAAGTGTCGCGCATGCTCATGCCGGACATCTCCATCTCGTCCGACGAACCGTGGTCCATGCCCTCCATCGAGCCATGGTCCATCCCCTGCATCGCGCTATGGCTCATGCCCATGTCGGCCATGGTCAGCAGCGGCGGATCGCGGAGCGGGGGAATATCTGCTCTCGCCCCGTCCCGGCTGGTGAGCATCGCCAGCCCCATGCCTGAACGGTCCATTGCTTCCGCGACGAAAGCAAACGCCTCGGCCCCCTTCGGCTCGATCAGCACGTCATAGGTTTCGGCATTGCCGATCTGGAATTCGTCCACTTCGACCGGCTGCACATCCTGCCCGTCAGCGGCAATTACCGTCATCGCAAGGCCGGGGATACGGACGTTGAAGAAGGTCATGGCGGATCCGTTGATGATCCGCAGGCGAATGCGCTCGCCCGGTTCATAGACCAGCTCCAGCCCGTCGTCGGGGCCATGGCCGTTGACGAGGTAGGAGTAGGTCGACCCCGTCACATCGGCGATGTCGGTCGGCATCATCCGCATGCGCGCCCACATCCGCCGATCTGCGCCGCTTAGCGGATAGTCATCGGTTGCTGTCGTCTTGTTGTAGTTGAAATAGGCTTCGCCCAGCTTGAGCTTCCGCATGATCGCGTGCGGGTGCATGGGCGACCAATCGGTGAGCACCAGGACATATTCGCGGTCGTATTCGTGTGGCGACGGGGTCGCAGGATCGATCACGATGGGGCCATAGTGACCCATCGGCTCCTGCAACGTATGCGCGTGCCACCAATAGGTGCCCGCTTGCCTGACCGGAAATTCGTAGCGGAATGTCTCACCCGGCTTCACCGCGGCCATCGACACGCCTGGCACGCCGTCCATCAGGAAGGGTACAAGCATTCCGTGCCAGTGGATCGAGGTTTCACCGGACGAATTGTTGACCAGATCGACAACGAGGTTCTGGCCTTCGCGCAATCGAACAAGCGGCCCGGGGATGGTCCCATTGACGGCGACTGCCGGGCCATGCCGCTTGCCGGTCAACAACGTGGCATCGGCAACAGTCATGGTGAGGTGCTCGCCCGAAAGCACATCGCAGCCTCGCCGCGCCGCCATTCCGCCATGCGCACCGCGCGCCCAGGCGGGCATGGCCCGCGAAAGGCCGGCCGTGCCGATCATGATGGAACTGCCGGTGAGGAACCTGCGTCGATTGATGGGCATGAAAGCTAGATAAGCTCTGCTCTCTCTGAGACAAGCGATGTCGGCATCGCACTCAATGCCCTAAAGACTCAAAGCGGGTTCCCGTCGCGGTCGCGGAAGATTTCGCGGCGGCCGACATGGTTGGCCGGGCCGACCAGTCCTTCGCTTTCCATCCGCTCGATCCATTTGGCGGCGGTGTTGTAGCCCACGCCCATCTGGCGTTGCAGCCATGAGCCCGAGGCCTTCTGGTTCTCGATCACGATCTGGCAGGCCTGGCGATATTTGCGCTCTTCCGGATTGTCGCTGGCGGTCAGCTCGTCCTCGAAAGCGGAATAGCCATCTTCCGGCTCTTCGGTCACCGCATCGACATAGTCGGGCTTGCCCTGGCCGCGCCAGAAATCCGCCACATGCTCGACTTCCTCGTCGCTGACGAAGGGGCCGTGCACGCGCACCATCGCGCCGGTGTTGGGCTTGTAGAGCATGTCGCCCTTGCCCAGCAGCTGTTCTGCGCCCTGCTCGCCCAGAATGGTGCGACTGTCGATCCGGCTGGTGACCTTGAAGCTGATGCGGGTCGGCAGGTTCGCCTTGATGACGCCGGTGATGACATCGACCGAGGGGCGCTGCGTCGCCATGATGAGGTGGATGCCGGCGGCGCGCGATTTCTGGCTGAGGCGCTGGATCAGAACTTCGATTTCCTTGCCGACAGTGACCATCAAATCGGCCAGCTCGTCGACGATCAGCACGATCTGCGGCAGCGGTTCGTAATCGAGCTGTTCTTCCTCGTAGATTTCCTCGCCCGTTTCGGGATCGAAGCCGGTCTGCACGCGGCGGCCCAGCGGCTTGCCCTTGGCGGCGGCCGCACTGACCTTCTCGTTGAAGCTGTTGATGTTGCGCGAATTGACGCTGCTCATCATGCGATAGCGCCGCTCCATCTCCTCGACGCCCCATTTGAGCGCGCGCACGGACTTGTGCGGCTCGGTCACCACCGGGCTCAGCAGATGCGGGATATCGTCATAGGTCTTGAGCTCAAGCACCTTGGGGTCGATCAGGATCAACCGGCATTCGGCGGGCGTGAAGCGATAGAGCAGGCTCAGCAGGATCGCGTTGAGGCCGACCGATTTACCCGATCCGGTGGTGCCCGCGACCAGCAGGTGGGGCATGGCGGCAAGGTCCGCCACGACGGGCTCGCCCGCGATATCCTTGCCCAGGATTATCGGCAGATTGCCCTTGTTATTGGCAAAGGCCTCGCAGGCGGCCAATTCCTTGAAGCTGACCATGGCCCGGTCTGTATTGGGCAGCTCGATCCCCATCACGGTCTTGCCCGGAATGGGGCTGACGCGGGCGGAGATGGCGGACATGTTGCGCGCGATATCTTCCGCCAGGCCGACCACGCGGCTGGCTTTGATACCAGGGGCCGGCTCCAGCTCGTACATGGTCACGACCGGTCCGGTGCGCACGGCAGTGATCTCGCCTTTGACGTTGAAATCGTCGAGCACGTTTTCGAGCAGGCGGGCATTGCGCTCCAGCGCAAGCTTGTCGAGTTTGGGCGCGTTGTTCTCGGGCGCGTCGGCGAGCAGGTCGAGGCTGGGCAGATCATAGCTGGCGAACATGTCGCGCTGCTTGGCCTTGGGCATGATCGCCTTCTTCGGCGGAGCGGAGGGATCGGTGATTTCAGGCGCGCGGCGTGGGGCAGGCTCGGGTCGCGGTTCGGATTCCGGCTTGGTGCGCTTTGCAGGCTTCGTATTGCGCGCCAGAGCGAGGCCGCTGTCACCGCTGTCGATCGTGCGACGGCTGGCGAAACGGTCGGAAATGAACTCGGGCAGCGTCAGCAGGCTGCGCCAGTCGATCGCGAAAATGCGGGTCAGCAGCGCCACGCCGCCAGCCAGGCTGGCGAGCGCACCACCCAGGATCACCCAGCCATGCCAATCCTCGCCGAAACGCGTGGCAACCGCTTCCATCGCAGCAGCGCCGAGCAAGCCCGAAATGCCGCCCATTTGCGCAGGCAGCGTGCCCTGCGTTCCTTCAAAAGCGAGCGACAGCACGGTCGCGATCAGCGTCATGGCGAGCAGCAGCATGCCTAGCGGCAGCCACCAGCGGGTGGTGTCTTCCTCATCCTCGTGCTCGACATCCCGCCACAGCTTGCGCGCGGTAACGTAGAGCAAGGGCAGCAGCAGGATTGCGGTCAGTCCGAAGGCCCCGAGCACCTTGTCTGCCACCCAGGCGCCGCTAGCGCCCATCCAGTTGCGGATGTCCTCGCCCGACGCAGCGGTCGAGCCGCTCGGGTCGGTCTGGGTGTAACTTGCGATCGACAGCGCAAGGAAGATCATCAGGCCGAACAGCACGACGGCGCCCGTCATCTGCGCAGCGCGCCGCATCGAGCGGCGGAACGCTGCCCGCCAGTCGGTTTTTCCGCGGCTTTTGCTCGTGCTCATTGCTCGTGTCGCCATGGGGCGCCCTCCTGTGAGAACACACCATGAATCCTTGCGGACTCGCGGTCAAGATTCCTGCGGTGGGTGGTGAAGCCTAGCTCAACCCGTCGATCGCGGCCCAGCGGGGCCAATCGAGCTCATTCGCACGCTCGGCATTCATTCCGCCAAGCGCGATAACGGGCATTTCGGCGCGGGCAGCGATCTCGCGAAAATTGGACGCACCCAGACAAGCTCCGCCCGGATGCGAGCGGGTCGGAAAGACCGGAGATAGAAACACGCCGTCCGCTTTGGCGCGATTTACGAGTTCGATCTCTCGCGCATCATGCGCGGTTGCAAAGCGCAGGAGGCCAG
The DNA here is from genome assembly GCF_050299635.1 of Altererythrobacter sp. NCBI lineage: Bacteria > Pseudomonadati > Pseudomonadota > Alphaproteobacteria > Sphingomonadales > Erythrobacteraceae > Altererythrobacter > Altererythrobacter sp. The sequence continues at coordinate 78,704 of NZ_JBNKWF010000002.1, read as the reverse complement.
GCCTCTTGCCTAGCTTTCCTGGCGGCCCATAGATCCCCTGTGCGCCCCATTCGACTGCGGTCTCGGCATCGCCCGAAAGAATCATGAGGTGGCCCGCCGCGCTGGCGATCGCCTTCAATTCATCGAACCTGGCCCGCCGCGCATCGCCCTCAAGGTGGTAGTGGCGGAAGATGAAGGCGTTGCCTTTGGGCAAGGTGGCCAGCGCCCATTCAAGCTTCGCATCGTTGCGCGCATCGGAAAGAAGCCACAGCTTCGGGAGGGTATGGCCTTGCGTCACACACCCGCTATAGCGCGCCGATATGGACAGTGAAGCCACAACGCCGCTGCAGGAGGTCCGCGCCAACATCGCGCGCGCCTGCACACCTTCGCGCCGCGAGCCCGATGATGTGACGCTGATCGCGGTCAGCAAGACGCATCCCGCCGAAGCGATTGTGCCACTGCTGGAAGAGGGGCAGCGCGTCTTCGGCGAGAACCGCGTGCAGGAAGCGCAGGGGAAATGGCCCGCGTTGCTGGAGCGCTATCCCGATGTCGAACTGCATCTGATCGGCCAGCTTCAATCGAACAAGGCCGAGGATGCGGTCGCGCTGTTCGACTGTATCCATGCGCTCGACCGGCCCAGCCTGGTGAAGGCGCTGGCCAAAGCGATGGAGAAGCTGGGCAAGCGCGTGCCGTGCTTCATCCAGGTCAATGTAGGAAGCGAAGAGCAGAAAGGCGGCTGCGCGGTGGAGGCTCTGCCCGAGCTGCTAACGCAGGCGCGCGAGGCCGGTATTCCGATCGCCGGGCTGATGTGCATCCCGCCTTTCGATATCGAACCCGCGCCCTTCTTTGCGCTGCTGGCGAAGCTGGCGGCGGATAATGAGCTTTCCGGCCTCAGCATGGGTATGAGCGGCGATTACCAGACTGCGGCGATGCTCGGCGCGACGCATGTGCGCGTAGGCACAGCGCTGTTTGGTGAAAGAGATTCGCAGCACTGAACGAAGAAGGGGCGCCCGCATGGACGCCCCTCCTTTTGTTTCGATATCCGAAAAATCAGAACTCGAAAGTCGCTTCCACGCCAAGCTGGCGGCCCTTCGAAAGCGGCGAGAGCGTGCCCGCAGCCGGGTAGAAGTCAAACGGCCGGTTCACGCCGTTGCCCAGCGGTCCGCCGAAGGGCAATTGCGAGTCGCCGCCAGCCTGGACTCCGTCGAGCAGGTTCTTGCCGTAGAGCGAGAATGCCAGCCCATCGAGAGGTGTGTTCCAGGTCACGTTGACATCGAGATTCGAGATGTCCTGGATCCAGCCGAAGTTGTTGTCCGTGTAGGCGAACTTGTCACGATACTGGAAGTTCGCCCGGGTCACGATGTCACTCGATCCGAGGTCCCACTCGTGGATGAAGCCAAAGCCGAAGGTGACTTCGGGCACACGCGGAAGGCGCAGTGCCTTGTCGGCATCGTCGATCATGCCATCGCCGGAAATATCGAATAACAGCTTGTCATAGCTGTCGTCGATGATCCCGATGTTGGCCGTGAACAGCAGCGAGTCCGACACGCGCATCCGCGATTCCGCTTCGAAACCAATGATATGGGCATCGGCAGTGTTGAAGATCGACTGCACCACACCTGAAGTTGCGGAAGACTGGTTCACTTCGCGCTGCATGTTCGCAATGTCGGTATAGTATGCCGCCAAATTCAGCGTAAAGCTACCGTCATCGGTCTGGAACTTGCTGCCGATTTCGTAATTGTCGACCTTTTCCTCGTCAAAGAAGAATTCGCCATTGGCTAACGCAACAGCCTCGAACGCAGTAGGAGATGTGATACGGAAGTTGTAGCCACCGCTGCGATAGCCGCGCGTCCAGCTTGCATAGACCTGGCCACGACCGAACTCATATTGCAGGCCCAGCTTGGGAGACCAGTTCTTCCACGAATGTTTGTCTTCGAAGCCATTGTTCTCGGCAGCGAAGAAGTTGAACGGGTCCTGGCTAAACGGATTCAGACCGCTGGTCGGGCAGGTGCCTCCCACAACCGAGCATTCGGGGCGCGGGCGAACATAGGTTACGCCAGCGTCCTTTTTCTCTCGGCTCCAGCGGATACCGGCGATAACCGATAGTGCATCGGTGAGATGGTATTGGCCTGAAGCGAACAGGCCGAGCACCTGGTGGTCCTGACTGCCGCCGCCATAGAAGGTCAGCGGAGAAAGCGGAGGCAGATCACGCACTTCGGTATAGGCGATCGACTGATCGAAGTAGAACGCGCCCACGGTCAGATCGAATGCGTCGGTCGAGACAGCATAACGCAGCTCGTTTGAGATCTGATCCTGCGCCGTTTCGGTGTTGGAATGGAATCCGAAAAACGGCAGCGAGTCGATATCCCCCAGCGTCGTCGCTTCGTAGTCGCGATAGCCGAAGATATTGGTCAGCGTGCCGGCCCCGATGTCCAGTTCGGCCTTGAGCGAGCCGGTCCAGATCTTGTTGTCGTAATTGCCGCGCTCGTCGATCGACAGCTTGAACGTGTCGCGCGGGAACAGGCCGCGGTTCTGGCCTGCCGGCCCGTCACCATCGCTTTCGAAATAGTCGAGCTTGCCGGTCAGTGTCAGGTCGCCGAAGCGCCCTTCCAGCGCGCCGCGCAGGATCTTGGTCTCGGCGCGGCCCTGGTTCGAACCGTCGAACAGGTTGGTGAAGTAGCCTTTGTCCTTGTTGTAATAGGCGCCCAGCTTGAACAGCAGCGTATCTTCCACCAGCGGGCCGGAAACGACGCCACTGATCGTGTAGTTGGCGCCGCCGCGGCCACCGTCGAGGAACGGCCCGTCAACCGCTGCGCGGAACTTGCCGGTCAGATACTCGGTCGGGTTGCCAGTGTTGATCAGCACCGCGCCGCCCGTCACGTTGCGGCCGAACAGAACGCCCTGCGGACCGCGCAGGATTTCCACGCTGTCGAGGTCGAACAGGTCGAACACGACACCGCCGTTGAAGCCGAGGTACACACCGTCGACAAACACACCCACGGTTGGATCGATCGAGGGGATCGAGCTGTTGATGCCGAGGCCGCGGATCGAGAAGTTCGCAGTGCCGCGGCTGGTGCCGATCTGGTCGAGCGAGACGTTGGGGGCCGAATAGGTCAGCGACTGGACGTCGCGTACCTTCAGCGCTTCCAGGCTTTGCGAGTTGAACGCCGTGACCGCCAGTGGCACATCCTGAACGTCTTCCGCATTCTGCGTCTTCGTTCCTGTCACCACGATGGTGTTCAAGGAACCAATCGCGCTCCGCTGATCCTCAAACTCTTCGGTCGGCGTATCATCCCCTGCATCCTGCGCATGCGCAGCAACAGGCGCCAATGCGCAGCTGGATAGCAGCAGCGCAAGGGTTCGCTGTGATGTGAATCTCTTTGTCATTGACGTTTCTCCTCCATCCTTTGCCACGGCAACAACCGTGACATTATGTTATCAGATTTGATAATAGACTTGCTCTATGCATCCTCAAGCTGTTTTTGACGGTGATCGCTTGCAGCTTCAAGCAGCCGCTTGCGAATCTCGTTCAGCCTGGACTCTCCACTAATTTTTCCTCCTGTAAGATCAGTTACGTAGAATGTATCGGCCGCGCTTTCTCCATAGGCGGTAATATGCGCCGAATGGACCATAAGCTTGGCTTCGAACAATGCCCTTGCGAGGCGGTTAAGCAGGGCGGACCTGTCGCGCGCATTGACCTCGATCACAGTGAAACGATTTGATGCCGTGTTGTCGAAATTGACACGCGGCGCGACATCGAAGGCACCCGCGCGGTTGCGCGGCAGAGGGCGCTGCGCCAGCTTGGGCACCAGCTCGATCCGGTTGGCAAGCGCATCGCCGATTGCATTCTTCAGCCGGTCGAGCTGGCTCGCTTCGCGGAACGGATTGCCTAGCGGATCCTGCACCAGGAAATTGTCGACTGCCCAGCCGCTGCGCGATGTATGGATGCGCGCGTCGATGATGTTTGCGCCGGCAAGGTGGATGCCGCCCGCAATGCGATAGAACAGGCCGGGGTGATCGGCCGCGATCACCGTTACCAGCGTCGCGCCACGCGCTTCGTAATACTCGCAATGGATCGAAAGCTGGTCCTTGATCTCGCGGGCGACGCGGTACTGGACCAGGTTGAGGGCAATCACGTCTTCCGGCTCGGCGATCCAGTAAGCGTCACCAAACTGCTCACCGATCTCGGCAATCAAGCCTGCGTTCTTGTCCATCCGCGTGGCCACCGCCGCCTTCTTCGCTTCGACCCGCTCCTTGCGCCCGTGGCGCAAGTGGCCCAGCCGCAAGCGTTCCTGCGCGGCATCGTAGAGCTCGCCCAGCAATTGGCGTTTCCAGCTGTTCCAGGTTCCGGGGCCGACCGCACGAATATCGACCGCGGTCAGGAGAAGCAGATTGCGCAAGCGCTCCACGCTCTGCACTTCGCTGACGAAATCCTCGATTGTCTTCGGGTCGGTGAGATCGCGCTTTTGCGCGGTCGAACTCATCAGGAGATGATTGAGCACCAGCCAGGCAACAAGTTCGGTCTCGGCATCGTCGAGCCCGAAACGCGGGCATAGCTGGTTCGCGACATCCGCGCCCAGCACCGAATGGTCGCCTCCACGCCCCTTGGCGATATCGTGCAGCAGCACCGCGACATAGATTGCACGCCGCGAACTGACTTCATGGATCAGCTTGCTGCTGCGCGGATGGTCCCGCTCCAGCTCGCCCTTCTCGATCTTGCTGAGCAGGCCGATTGCGCGGATCGTGTGCTCATCGACCGTGTAGTGATGGTACATGTCGAACTGCATCTGCGCATTGACGCGGCCGAAATCGGGCACGAAGCGGCCGAACACTTCCGCTTCGTTCATCCAGCGCAGCACCATTTCGGGGTCGTTGCGGCCAGCCAGCAGGTCCAGAAACAAGGCATTGGCGCGCGGATCATCGCGCACATCGTCCTTGATCAGCGTGCTGTCGCGCGTGATCTGGCGCATGGTTTCGGGGTGAATTTCCAGCCCATTGGCTTCGGCCAGCTGGAAGATTTCGATTAACCGCACCGGATCCTTGCGGAACCAGTCGCCCGACGGAGCTGCAATTCGACCGCCGAACACGCTGTAGCCCTTGATCTCGCGTGCCTTCTGTTTCCAACCGGCGAAGAACCCCCTCTGCCCGCGCTTGCGCGAAAGCTGGTCTTCGATATGCGCCAGGAACACGCCGGTCAGGCTGCCGACGCGCTTGGCCTGGAGGAAATAGAACTGCATGAAGCGCTCGACCGCGCTCTTGCCGGGACGGTCGGCGAAATTCATCCGTTCGGCCACGCGCCGCTGCATATCGAAGGTCAGCCGGTCTTCGGCCCGCCCGGTGATGAAATGCAGGTGGCATCGCACCGCCAGCAAGAAGCCTTCGGCGCGGCGGAAACTGCGATATTCGCCATGAGTGAGTAGCCCGACATCGACCAGTTCGGCAGCGCTGCGCACCTTGTGGATATACTTGCCGATCCAATAGAGCGTCTGCAGGTCGCGCAGCCCGCCCTTGCCGTCCTTGATATTGGGCTCGACGACATAGCGGCTGTCGCCCATGCGCTTGTGGCGCTGATCGCGCTCTACCAGCTTTTCGGTCAGAAACTGCCGCTCGCTGCCCTTGACCACTTCGTCCCAGAAGCGCTTCGAGATTTCATCGTAGAGCCCGCGGTCGCCCCAGATGAAACGCCCTTCTAGCAGCGCGGTCCGCACCGTCAGGTCCTCGCGCGCCATGCGCAGGCTGTCATCGACCGTGCGGCTCGAGTGACCCACCTTGAGGCCGAGGTCCCAGAAGAAATAGAGCATCGCCTCGATTGCCTGCTCGCACCAGGGCGCCCGGCGGGTGGGCGTGATGAAGGCAATGTCGACATCGGACTGCGGCGCCATTTCGGCCCGGCCATATCCCCCGACGGCGATCATCGCGAGCCGTTCGGCAGCGGTCCTGTTCGCAACCGGATAGACGTGGTCCGTCACGTGGTCGTGGATCACGCGCAGCAACTGATCGATCAGGAACGCCTGCCCGTGGACGCATTCATACCCGGCCGATGGCTTTTCCTCCAGCCGCCGGCGAATTTCCTCGCGCCCGGAATCGAGCGCCTGCTTGAGCAGCGCAAGGATTTCCGGCCGCGCCTTTTGCGCACCGCTCTCTTCGGCCAGCGCAACGATGCGCTCGCTCAGTGTGCGCCGGTCGATGATGGCGCGCTGGTTATGAATGCGATAATTGGTCAAGTTGCATCCCGCAGTTTGATTTCTCAGACTCCTTCCAGCTCATCCCTGAACATTGTGCGAACTGTGCGCTTATCGATCTTTTGCGTGCCCAGCCGTGGCAACGACTTGTCCGAAAGACAAATATGCTGTTCCAGCGGCACCTTGAAGGGGGCGATACGCGTCAACAGGAACTCGCGCAGCCCAGCAGGCGTCAGATCGCTCCCTTGCTTGAGGTGATAGACCGCGGCCGGCACTTCGCCCATACGCTCGTCAGGCAGGCCGAAGACAGAGCATTCCGCCACCGCATCATGCGCGTAGATCGCTTCCTCCACTTCGATGCAGGTTATGTTCTCGCCGCCGCGAATGATGATGTCCTTCTTGCGGTCGACGATGAACAGATAGCCGTCTTCATCGATGTAGCCCAGATCGCCGGTCCGGAAATAGCGATCCCGGGTGTAGGCTTCGGCAGTTGCCTCGTCGTTATTCCAATAGCCGATGAAATTGCACACCGTGCGGAAGCAGATTTCGCCGGTCTTGCCTTGCTCCAATTTGTTGCCATCGTCGTCGAGGATGGCGAGATCGACCAGCGGACGGCTGGGCTTGCCGGTGCTCGACGGCTTGGCGAGGTAGTTCTCATTGAAGTTCGCGCAACCCACGCCATTGGTTTCAGTCAGGCCATAACCGAGCAACGGGAAGCCATCTGGAAAGGCTTCCTTGATCTTGGTGACATGTTCGGGCGGGCGCGGGGCGCCACCTGCGGCAAAGCCCGAGCATGAGCTGATGTCGTATTTCGCGCGATCGGGATGGGTCGCAATCTCGTAACTCATCAGCGGCACGCCCGCGAAATAGCTGACCTTCTCCTTGTCCATCAGCCGCAATGCTTCGCCCGCATCCCAGCGCGGCATCAGCACCAGCTTGCGCCCAAGCGCGAAGCTCTGGAGGAACACCGGCACTTCACCGGTAACGTGGAACAGCGGCACTGCGACCAGAGCGCAGGCTTGCGTGGTCGGCGCGTCACCGCTGCTGTCGAGATAGGTGAAAGCCATCAGCGATTGCATCGCATAGCTCAGTGCGCCGTGGACCACCCCGCGGTGATCGGACCACGCGCCTTTGGATTTGCCGGTCGAGCCTGAGGTGTAAAGTATGGTTGCATAGTCGTCCGGCCCGATTTCGGGGAAACTGGCCGAGGCCGGATCGCCCCATATTGCGCCGAGCCCATCGGCAGGATCGTTGCAGTGATCGAACAGAACGATCCTGGCGCCGTGGCTTTGCCCGTCAAGCCGCTTGGCCCGCTGTGCATCGGCGAGCAGCAGTTTGCAGCCGACCAATTCGATTTGATCGGCGAGCTCTTCGCCACTGGAAAATCCGTTGAGCAGGGTCGCGCAACCGCCGGCGATGAGGACGCCCATATAGGCGACGATCCAGTTGGCCGAATTGCGGGCCGCAATACCCACGCGATCTCCGCGCTCGACCCCGTGATCCTTCACCAGCCCGGCTGCGACATGGCGCGCCGCATCCCAGCTTTCGGCAAAGCTCAGCCGCACATCGCCATCGACCAGGAAACAGGCATCGGCATGTTCGCTGCAGTAATGTTCGAAATAGTGGATCAGGCTGGGCGGGGCGTTCTTGAGCGCCGGCATGTCAACGCCGCCGCGATCGATCATGATTGTTTCGGCCGGTCCGCCGGCCTCGGTGAGCTTGTCCATGATCGCATCAAGGGCTTTATCGAGCTCGGTTGGCATGGATTGCCATCTCCTCTCCATCACAATAGGCGCTCACGCCTTCCCTTTTCAGGAATGACGCGGCTCGCCGGTTTCGCAGGCTTTCCCCAAATCCCCTGCTGTGCCAAAAGCCGCGCGACAAGCGTGCCGGCGCGGCGCGCATTACCATTAAGGGGTTCGCTTCGTGCTGTCACTACTCGCCAATTCAGGCGTCACAGAGCCGATTTATTGGGAAAATCTGGGCCTGAGGCCGGGCATTGATCTGGGCTTCTTTACGCTACGGTTTTATTCGCTCGCGTACCTTGGCGGCGTCATTTTTGCCTATTGGCACGTGTCGAAAATGATCAAGTCTCCGGGCGCTCCGATGGCTCAACGACATGTGGATGATCTGTTTTTTTATTGCACACTTGGCGTGATTCTCGGCGGGCGAATCGGATACGCCTTGTTCTATACCGGCGGCGAAACGGGCGAACCCAGCCTGTTCACCAGTTTCGATGGCCCCGGCTTCGTTAGCTGGCGTTTGCTGCGGCTGTGGGATGGCGGGATGAGCTTTCACGGCGGCGTGATGGGCGTCCTGGCGGCAATCGCCTGGGTCACCTGGCGCGGCAAGCTCAATTTCCTGCGGGTGTGCGATTATATCGCGGTAAACGTGCCGGTAGGCATGATGCTGGGGCGGTTGGCCAATTTCATCAATGGCGAGCTGTGGGGGCGGCCCACCGACGTAGCCTGGGCAATGGTCTTTCCCGGCGCAGGCGACCTTCCGCGCCATCCCAGCCAGCTGTACCAGGCGGGCCTGGAAGGATTGCTGCTGGCAGTTGTCCTGATCCCGCTGTTCTGGAAGACGCGGGCGCGCTATCGTCCCGGATTGCTGGTCGGGATATTCACGCTGGGCATCGCCGCTGCCCGGTTTGTTAACGAATTTTTCCGCGAACCCGATGCACAATTGGCAGAGTTCGCGGCAGAAACAGGGTTATCGATGGGGCAATGGCTCACAATACCGCTGATAATACTTGGATTAATTGTCACGATCTACGCAGTGCTGAGAAAGCCGCTCGGAACGGGCGAGCGAATCGCGACGGCGGACTGAACGACAACCAGCGCGCAAGATCGCGCCTGAAGCTCATCGATCCCGAGGTCGATGAGCCGGAGGTGAAGGTTGCTGCCGCCAAGACGGCGGACAAGAAACCGGCGGAGGCCAAGAAGCCTGCGCCTGCGAAGCCGCAAGCGAAGGTGGTCGAGGCGAAAGCGCCTGCGCCGGCAATAGCAGAACCCAAGAAGGCCGAACCCAAGAAGGACGGGGCCAAGCCCGGTGCACCTCCTGCGACAGAGGCCGCCAAGCCTGCGTCCAAGAAGCCCGAATCTCCAAAGCCGGAACCAAGGCCGGAGCCTCCCAAACCTGCGGCCAAGAAGGCTGAGCCGCCCAAACCGGCAACTCCAAAGCCGGAACCCAAGCCGGTTGAAGTCAAAAAGGTCGAGGCCAAAAAACCGGATTCCTCCAAAGAGGCGCCGAAGAAAGCCGAAGCCGCCAAGGTCGAGCCTGCCAAGCCGCAGGTGAAGGCCGCCGCGGCGAAGAAGGCTGACGCGAAGAAGCCGGAGCAGCCTAAGGCGCCTGAGGCGAAGAAGCCCGAACCCAAGCAGGTCGAGGCCAAGAAACCGGCAGCACCCAAGGCAGAACCAAAAGGGGTGGCGGTCGAGAAGGATGCGCCGCCCCGGCCGGACGCGAAGCAGGCGCAGGGCGAGAAGAGCGAAGCCGCCAAGGCGCAGCCGAAAGATGTCGAAGCCAAGAAGTCCGAGCCTTCAAAGCCGGAACCCGAAAAGGCCAAGGCTGAAAAGGTAGAGCCTCCCAGGCAGGAATCCAAAAAACCGGAAGCCAAGCCTGCCGCGGCTGCAGAACCGGAGCCTGCCAAGCCCGAACTCAAACAGCCTGAACCCAAGCAGTCCGAAGCTAAGAAAACCGAAGCTAAGAAACCCGAGCCAAAGCCGGCTCCGCCGCCCAAGCCGGTCGAGGATCCTGTCAAGCGGTTCCGCCGCTTGATCCGCGAGACGGGGCCGATATCGCTCGCGCAGTTCATGGCCGAGAGCAACGCGCTCTATTATTCCACCCGCGACCCACTGGGCGAGGAAGGGGACTTCATCACTGCGCCCGAGGTCAGCCAGATGTTCGGCGAACTGATCGGGCTGTGGATGGCGGATGTCTGGGTCAAGGCGGGCAGGCCGGACCCTGTCTATTTCGTCGAACTCGGCCCGGGCCGTGGCACGCTGGCGCAGGACGCGCTGCGCACCGCCGCGCGCTACGAACTCATGCCGCAGGTCCATTTCGTCGAAGCCTCGCCGACCTTGCGCGAGGCTCAGCTGAAGGCGGTGCCCGACGCGATCCATCATGACGATGTCACCTCCTTGCCCACCGACGGCCCGCTGCTGCTGGTCGCGAACGAGTTCTTCGATGCGCTTCCGATCCACCAGTTGATCCGTTCTGCGCAGGGCTGGCATGAACGGATGATCGGGCTTGACGGAGATCGCTTCGTATTCGTGGGCGGCGACAAGCCGATGGATTCGATCGTCCCTTCAAGCTGGCGCACCGCGCGGCAAGGCACGATGGTTGAAAGCAGCCCCGCCTCAGCCGCCATCATCTCCGACCTGTCTGATCGGCTGGTGGCGCAGGGCGGTGCCGGCCTGGTGATCGATTATGGCCCGCGCGAACTGCGCTCGGGCTCGACCATCCAGGCGATCCGCGCGCACAAGAAGATCGACATTTTCGATGCGCCAGGCGAATCCGATATCACTGCGCATGTCGATTTCGAAATGCTCGGCAAGGTGGTCGAGCGGCAGGGCGCCAGGGTCATGGGTGTCGAGATGCAGGGCGACTGGCTGACGGCGCTGGGTATCGAGACGCGCACCGAAGCCTTGCAGCGCCGCTCGCCCGACAAGAAGGACGTGATCGACCGGCAGCTCAACCGGCTGATTGCAGAGGACCAGATGGGCCTGCTGTTCAAGGTGATGGGGATTGCCTCGCCCGAATGGCCCATGGGCGTCGGATTCGACGATTAGGGTGCCAGTCTAGTAGTTTTGCAGCTTCTTCTGGCGCCGGCGCTGGGCGCTGCTGCCAATGCCGATCGCCTCGCGATATTTGGCAACGGTGCGCCGGGCGAGATCGAAGCCTTCGTCCTTGAGCAGATCGACCAGCTTCTGGTCCGACAGCACCTTCTTCGCATCTTCGGCATCGACCAGCGCCTTTATCCGCGCCTTGATCGCTTCGGACGATGCGCCTTCGCCGTCAGATGATCCCACGCCGCTGGTGAAGAAGTATTTCAGCTCGAATGTTCCGCGGTCGCAGTGCAGATATTTGTTGCTGGTGACGCGACTGACCGTGCTCTCGTGCATGTCGATCGCTTCGGCCACTTCGCGCAAGGTCAGTGGCTTAAGTTCCGAGACACCGTGACGGAAGAATCCTTCCTGCCGCTTCACGATCTCGGCTGCGGTCTTGAGGATGGTCTTTTGCCGCTGGTCTAGCGCCTTTATGAGCCAGTTGGCGTCGGCCAGCTTTTCCTTGAGCCAGCTCTGCGCTTCCTTGCCCGGCGAACCCGCGCTCAGTTCTAGGTAATAGCTGCGGTTGACCACCAGCCGCGGCAGCGTGTCTTCATTGAGCGAAAGGTCCCAGCCGCCTTTCCTTCCTTCGCTGAGCAAGATGTCAGGTACCACCGCGCTCGCGGCATCGCGGCTGAAGGCGAGGCCCGGTTTGGGGTCATATCCGCGCAGTTCGGTAAGCATGTCGGCGAAGTCTTCCTCATCCACTCCGCACATGCGCTTGAGCCGCGAAAGATCGCCGCGCGCGACCAGTTCCAGATTGTCAATCAGGCGGGCCATGCAGGGATCGTAGCGGTTCGCTTCGCGTGCCTGCAGTGCCAGGCATTCCCCCAGGCTGCGCGCGCCGACCCCGGTCGGGTCGAGCGACTGGACCAGTTCGAGTGCGTCTTCGACTTCGCCAATCTGTGCGCCCAGTTCGGCGGCGATGGCGCGCAGATCGACCGGAAGATAACCGGCCTCGTCGAGCAGGCCGATGATATGGCGCGCGATGAAGGCCTCGCCTGGGCTGTAGGCCATGGCGCCAACCTGTTCCCCAAGATGTTCGGCCAACGTTTGCCCGCCCGCACCCTGGCTTTCGATATCGGGCCAGTCCTCGCCGGAGACGGAGGCGCTGGCGGCGCCCCATTCGCCCGCTCCCGCGCCTGCTGATTGCGTGCTGTCGCCCGTATCGCGGTCACGGTCGAGTGCATCGGGATCAATGTCGAGCGGAGCGTCGCTTTCGCCCTGGCCGAGCGCCATCGACTCGTCGCTTGTCGCATTTTCGCCGAGTGAACCGGTTGGCTCGGCGTCACTGGCGTCTTCGCGCGCCTGTTCGCCGGCTTCAAGCAGCGGATTCGCTTCCAGAGCTTCACCAATAAAGGTCTCAATCTCGAGATTGGACAGCGCCAGCAGCTTGATCGCCTGCTGCAGCTGCGGCGTAATCACCAGTGACTGCGACTGGCGAAGATCCAGCCTGGGACCGAGTGCCATCAGTTCGCTTCCTTTGGGTCGCTTCGCGACCCGGGAAGGGCGATGCCAGCCTGCTCCTCCTCCCAGCCGCCCGACAGGATAATCCCGTGGGTGGTTGGGAGGGGGAGCGGGCCGGTGCCGAGCCCGGCGGACCGAGATCCGCCCCACAGCATCACATATCCACCCGCCGGAAAATCACAGCGTGAATCCCTCGCCTAGGTACAGTCGACGGACATTCTCGTCCGCGACCAGATCATGCGGCGTCCCGGCGAAAAGTACCTGGCCACCATAGATGATGCAGGCGCGGTCCACGATATCGAGCGTCTCGCGTACATTGTGATCGGTAATCAGAACACCGATGCCGCGCTTCTTGAGGTCTTTAACCAGATCGCGGATATCGCTGATGGAGAGCGGGTCGATCCCGGCGAAGGGCTCGTCCAGCAGCATGATTGAAGGTTTCGCCGCCAGCGCGCGGGCGATCTCGCAGCGTCGCCGTTCGCCGCCCGAAAGCGCCATGGCGGGCGAATTGCGCAGCCGTTCGATATGGAATTCTTCCAGCAATCGCTCGAGCTCTTGCGCGCGCGTCTCAGGGTCGGGCTCGACCATTTCCAGCACGCAGTTGATGTTCTGTTCCACCGTCATTCCGCGAAAGATGCTGGTTTCCTGCGGCAGATAGCCCAGGCCCAGGATCGCGCGGCGATACATCGGCAGGTGGGTCACATCCTCGCCGTCCATCAGGATCCGCCCCGCATCGGGGCGCACCAGCCCCATGATCGAATAGAAGCAGGTCGTCTTGCCCGCGCCATTGGGGCCGAGCAGGCCGAGGACTTCCCCCTTGTCGACCGTCAAGGAGATGTCCGACAGCACGCTGCGCTTGTCGTAGCTCTTGGCAATCGAGATCACCTCCAGCCCGCCATGGGGCAGCGGTGCGGTGGCATCGATATGGGAATGCGTCGAAGGTTGCGTCACTGTCTGGGCATCGCTCATGCGCGCGGTTCTAGCAGCCCTTGCAGCGCAGAAAAGCCCCGTTCGTCGCAAATTGGCAGGATTCCTGCATGGTGCAGCATTGGGGCACTTAGGATCGGCCCGGCCTTGCCTGCCTGCGCAATATAGTTACGCCCCTTGTCACCAGCGCGCACAAGTGAAATACTCCGTTTCCGGAGAGGGAATCGAGGGGAAACTTGATGGGCGAAGTCCTGCCACGTCGCGAGACGCACGGGAACGCAGACAAATCGCGTACGCGTGATTGGCGTAAATCGGCGAGCGACCATGTCGCCTACGCGTTGCTGGTTTATACTGCGCTGCAGATCTTTGTGACGGTGCACGCGCTCAAGAGCGGTTTCTCCTCGATCCTGCCCTATTTTGCCCTGATCGTCCTGGTGGCCGGTATCATCCCGGCGTGCCGCTGGTTCGAGAAGCGCTGGGACTGGTTGTCTGACGAGCAGGCCGCCGATCCTGCCTATCTGGTGAGCTTCCGCCGCGACATAACAATGCTGTGGAGCCTGGCGATCGGCCTGCCCATCATCCTTACGGGCCTGTTCAAGCTGATAGCGGTTATGGCCTGAACGCTTCGGGCGCAGGCCACACCTGATTGACTGGAGTTCGGGCGAAGGGCGCTAGCGCGCCCTCTATCCGATGGACTCTAATTCGCCTTGTAGCGTTCGATAGCTTCCACGACGATCTGCCGCGCTTCCTCGCGGTCGCCCCATTTGCCGATCCGCACCCACTTTTCGGCTTCCAGATCCTTGTAGTGAGTGAAGAAGTGCTCGATCTGCTGGAAGATGATCGAAGGCAGATCCTTCGTCTCGCCGACATCGGAATAATAGGGGAACGTCGTGTCGACGGGCACGCAGATGAGCTTCTCGTCGCCGCCATGCTCATCCTCGAGATTGAGCACGCCGATGGGGCGCGCACGGACAACGCAGCCGGGGATGAAGGGGCTGCGCGCAATCACCAAAGCGTCGAGCGGATCGCCATCGGGTGACAGCGTATGCGGCACGAAGCCGTAGTTGGCGGGATAGCGCATCGGCGTGTGCAGGATGCGGTCGACGAACAGCGCGCCCGATTCCTTGTCGAACTCGTATTTCACCGGCTCGCCGCCAGCCGGGACTTCGATAATGACATTGAGGTCGTCGGGGGGATTGCTGCCTGCGGGGATCTTGTCGATTTGCATGTCTTTTCTCGCTTCGGTGCGCCGGCTCCTCTCCCCCGGACCGGCGACACATTGTGAATTTCCCCGCGCCCTAGCGGGATGACCGCCATTGGCCAACCACCAATTGGTCTAAAGCGAGCATATTGCGGGTTACGCCGCACTCGCCTAATCGCCGCATCCCATGAGCAAGAACACTCCCAAGGCCATTCGCGGCACGCAGGATATTTTCGGGCCCGATGCCGAGGCTTTCGCTTTCGTGGTCGAGACCTTCGAGCGTGTGCGCAAGCTGTATCGCTTCCGCCGGGCGGAAATGCCGGTGTTCGAAAAGACCGAGGTGTTCAGCCGCGCGATCGGCGAGACGACCGACGTGGTCTCGAAGGAAATGTATTCCTTCGAGGATCGCGGTGGGGAAAGCCTGACGCTTCGCCCTGAGTTCACCGCCGGGATTGCCCGTGCCTATCTCACCAATGGCTGGCAGCAGCATGCGCCGCTGAAACTCGCCACGCATGGGCCCCTGTTTCGTTACGAACGGCCGCAGAAGGGCCGCTATCGCCAGTTCCACCAGATCGATGCCGAGATTATCGGTGCGGCGGAACCGCAGGCCGATGTCGAACTGCTCGCCATGGCCGATCAGCTCTTGAAGGAGCTGGGGATCGAGGGTGTGACTTTGCACCTCAACACGCTGGGTGATGCCGAAAGCCGCGATGCCTGGCGCGCCGCGCTGGTGGAACACTTCCGCGCGGTGAAGGGCGAGCTATCCGAGGATTCTCAGGAACGGCTGGAGAAGAACCCGCTTCGCATCCTCGACAGCAAGGACCCGCGCGACCGCGGGCATGTGGCGGGCGCGCCCAAGATCGACGCCTTCCTGTCGGATGAGGCGCGCGCGTTCTTTGACGCGGTGACGTCTGGTCTGGATGCTGCCGGGGTGAAATGGCAACGCGCCGAAAGCCTGGTGCGCGGGCTCGACTATTACCGTCATACTGCATTCGAGTTCATCCCTGACGAGGGCTCGGAGGCAGCGGGCAAGCTCGGCAGCCAGAGCACGGTGCTCGGCGGCGGGCGCTATGACGGGCTGATGGAATCGCTCGGCGGCGCGCCTACGCCTGCGGTCGGCTGGGCCGCCGGGATCGAACGGCTGGCGATGCTTTGCGAAGGAAGCGGCGCTGAGAAACTCGAAGTCGCGATTGCAGCTGAGAACGCCGACAGAGAAGATGAGGCAGCCGAAATGGCAGCCATTTTCCGCCGGGCGGGATTCTCGACAGAGCTCTTCGCAAGTGGAAGCCCGCGAAAGCGATACGACAAGGCTCGTAAAGCCGAACCAGCTATACTGATCTCGCTCGACGTCCGTGATGGAGCGAATTCTAATAATTTCAGCGCGATCGCGCAGGATTTTGATCGTGAAGCTGATGCGACTGAGATCTTCGCGGCTCGGACTCTCGGTTAAAAATGCAAATACCCGCCGAACGCCTTGACCAGATCACCCATCGCTTCGCCGAGCTTGAAGCGCGTATGGCTTCGGGTACGCTCGAGGGCGAGGCCTTCGTCCAGGCAAGCCGCGACTATGCCGAGCTTGAGCCCGTCGCCAAGGTCGCGGCCGAGATCAAGGCCATGCGCGAGGAAACTGCGGGACTGGAGGAGATGCTCTCCGACCCCGAAATGAAGGCGATGGCGGAAGAGGAGCTTGCGGCGATCCGCGAGAAGCTGCCCGAGGCGGAGCGCAAGCTCGCCATCGCGATGTTGCCCAAGGATGCTGCCGATGCGCGCCCCGCCATGCTCGAAATCCGCGCCGGTACCGGCGGCGACGAAGCGGCGCTTTTCGCAGGCGATCTCTACCGCATGTATGAGCGCTATGCGGCGGAGCAGGGCTGGAAGGTCGAGCCGGTCAGCATGAACGCAAGCGAAGTCGGCGGCTTCAAGGAAGTGGTCGCCAACGTCGCCGGGCAAGGTGTCTTCGCCAAGCTCAAGTTCGAAAGCGGCGTCCACCGCGTGCAGCGTGTGCCCGTGACTGAAAGTGGCGGGCGCATCCATACTTCGGCAGCCACCGTCGCGGTGCTGCCGGAGCCCAGCGAAGTCGATGTGCAGATCGAGGACAAGGACCTCAAGATCGACATCTACCGCGCGAGCGGAGCGGGCGGACAGCACGTCAACACCACCGATTCCGCAGTGCGCATCACGCATCTTCCCAGCGGGATCGTGGTGACCCAGCAGGACGAGCGCAGCCAGCACAAGAACCGCGCCAAGGCGATGCAGGTTCTGCGCGCGCGGCTCTACGAGAAGATGCGCGACGAAGCGCAGGGGGCCGAGGCAGAAGCGCGCAAGGCCATGGTTGGATCGGGCGACCGTTCAGAACGCATCCGCACCTACAATTTTCCGCAGGGCCGCGTGACCGATCACCGCATCGGATTGACCCTGCACAAGCTTGACGAGGTACTCGCCGGGCCCGGCCTCAGCGAACTGGTCAACGCGCTCATCGCCGAGGACGAAGCCAAGCGATTGGCGGCGCTTAGCGAATGAGCGTGGCGCAGGCCTTGCGCGAGGCCACGGCGCGGCTTTCGGAGACCAGCGATACGGCGCGGCTCGATGCCGAACTGCTGATGGCCCATGCACTGGGTGTGGGCCGTTCGGACATGCTGCTGCGCCATATGGATGCGGAAGAGCCCGCCGAATTCGCCGCGCTGGTGGAGCGGCGCGCGCACCACGAACCAATTGCCTATATCCTCGGCGAAGCGGAGTTCTTCGGCCGCAGCTTCCTGGTCGATCCCGGTGTATTGATCCCGCGCCCGGACAGCGAGAGCGTGGTGCAGGTCGCGCTCGATCATGCCCCGCAGGAAGGGCGTGTGCTCGATCTCGGCACGGGTTCCGGCGCGCTGCTGCTCACCCTGCTGGCGGAGCGGACAGGCCTTACCGGCGTAGGCATCGATGCCTCGCTCGCCGCGCTTCCCGTTGCTGCCGCCAATGCTGCGCGGTTGGGACTTGCGGGCCGGGCGCGAATCCTGCGGCACAACTGGCGCGAGGAAGGCTGGGCCGAGGGGCTGGGGCGCTTCGAGCTCATCATCGCCAACCCGCCCTATGTCGAAAGCGGTGCAAAACTCGACCCGGATGTGCGCGACTTCGAGCCACCTACGGCGCTTTTCGCCGGGCCGGAGGGCCTCGACGATTATCGTATTATTATTCCACAACTGCGTGATTTACTAACCGAAACGGGTGTCTGTGTCCTGGAGATTGGGCGGGACCAGGCCGAGATGGTCACGGAAATCGCACAACTATCGGGTTTTCAAGTCGAATTGCAGCGTGACCTCGCCGATCGGCCCCGCGCAATAGTATTGACCTAAAGAACTGACATAAACACTTGGCAAAACCGATTCGGACGTCTACCTCTGATTGCGGCCTCTGGTCTGCTCTGTGTGGCGACCACTTGGCCAAGCTCCGCATTTTCGGATCAACCGGCGGCACATGGGTGCTTGCTGGATTATGCGGATAGGGAGCGTTGCCGCATGGGCGCAACGCATGACAAGGGGTCTATGGACCGCAGTGCAAATTTTTGTCGCGCGCGGTCGCGGATGAGGAAGAACTCTCCTTGAATAACAATCGTAGCAATCGTCGCCGCGGTCGCGGCAATCGCAATCAGGGCGGTGGCAACAACGCCAATCGTATCGACAGCCGCGCACGGGGCAATGCTCCGCAGCTGCTCGACAAGTACAAGAAGCTTGCTCAGGACGCGCAGCATAATGGCGATCGCGTGCAGGCGGAATACTACCTGCAGTTTGCCGACCACTATTTCCGTGTGATCGCCGACAACAAGGCGCGCCAGGACGAAGCGCGCGCCAAGCGCCAGGATGAGCGCGACCAGGCGAATGACGACGAAGATAGCTATGACGATGGCGATGATCGCCGTCGCAGCAGCAATCGCCGGCCGCGCAATAGGCGGGATGACCGCAACGATCGTGGCGATGGCCCGGTTGAAGGTACGCCCGGAACCGAAGGCGAAGCGATCGATCAGGCTTCGGACGATTCCGATGGTGGCGAAACACGCAAACCGCGCCGGGCCCGTGCCGATGGCGCACGTTCGCGCCGCAAGCCGCGCGAGAATTCGGACGATACCGGAGGCGAGATCGACGCCGGTGTGCTTCCGCCAGCGATCAGCGCGGCAAGCACCGATGACGATGATGAGCCCGCGCCCAAGCCTCGTCGCCGCCGTACGACGGCCAAGCGCGACGAAGGCGCTGCCGAAGAAGGCGCTGTCGGAGAAAACAGGGGCGATGACGGCCTGCAGGCGGTAGGCTGAGAGTTCAGCAGACAGAGTGGGAATGGCGAGCGGGATGACCGATCAGCTTGCACCGCTCTGGCAACGGATCGTGGCGTGGCCACGGTTTTCAGCATTCGGACTGGGCCTGCTCGCAGCCTGTGCCTACCCGCCACTGCATCTCTGGCCAGTCGGCCTCGCAGCGCTGGCGATCTTCATTGCGCTGTTGCGCGAAGCTGGCAACTGGCGCCGCGCCGCCGTGCTGGGCTGGCTGTTCGGCTGGGCGCATCTGACGCTGGCGAACAACTGGATAGCCACCGCCTTTACCTATCAGGCTGAAATGCCCGCTGCACTCGGCTGGGTCGCCGTGCCGCTGTTGTGCGTCTATCTTGCAATCTATCCTGCGCTGGCAGCGCTCATCGCGCATCTGGCGGGCCGCAAGGCCGGATCGCTCGCTTTCGGGACCGCGCTGGCGGCAGGCTGGATCGTGACCGAATGGCTGCGGAGCTGGCTCTTCACCGGATACCCCTGGCCGCCGCTTGGACTGATGCTGCTGGGCCCGTGGAGCAGCCCGGGCATTGCGCTGGTGCTGCCGTGGCTGGGAACCTATGCGCTGTCAGGCCTTGCAATCCTGCTTGCGGCGCTGCTCGGCTGGCTTGTGGCGGGACAGCGCTGGACTGCCGCATTCGCCTGTGTGGCCGCGATCTTTGCTGCAATGTTGCTGCCTTCGCCCGCGCAACGCGAAGGCACGATTCGCTTCGCCTTGATCCAGCCATTGTTGCTGCAGGACGAGCTGAACGATCCATCGAAATTCGAGGAGCAATTCGCCCGTATCGCGCGGCTTACCGTGCCCGGATCGGATGAGAAGCGGCTGGTGCTGTGGCCTGAAAGCGCGGTGCCGGACTATCTCGAAGACGGATATCCGCAGCGCTACTATACGAGCATGACTGCGGCCGGGAATCCCAAGTTTGCGCGTGAGCGGATCGGCAATGTCATCGGCGCCGATTCACGCTTGCTGGCGGGCGTGGTCAATCTCGACATTGGCGAGAAGGATGGCGTGCGCCGAGCGGTCAGTGCGCGCAATTCGGTGATTGCGATGAACGGTCAGGGCGACATCCAGCTTAGCTATGCCAAGGCGCATCTGGTGCCCTATGGCGAATATCTGCCGATGCGTAGCCTGCTCGAACCGATCGGCCTTTCGCGGCTGGTGGCGGGATCGATCGATTACCTGCCTGGCCCTGGTCCGCGCACGCTGGATCTGGGCGAGTTCGGAAAGGCGGGTGCGCAGATCTGCTACGAGATCGTCTTCTCCGGGCAAGTCGTCGATCGTGCCAGCCGGCCCGACTATATATTCAACCCCTCGAACGATGGCTGGTTCGGCAGCTGGGCATCGCCGCAATTTCTCGGTCAGGCGCGGATGCGTGCAATCGAGGAAGGCCTTCCGACGTTGCGCGCCACGACAACCGGGGTCAGCGCGGTGGTGGATGCCAATGGCGTGGTGCGCCGCGCGATCGGGAGAAATCGCGAGGGACGGATCGATGGTCTGCTCCCTCCCGCAAAATCGCCCACTTTGTTCTCCCGGCTCGGCAATGCGCTCCCGCTGGGTTGGGCATTGCTGCTGGCGCTTGCATCCGCGGTTGCCATGAGGCGCCGCCGCGTCTAGGGGTCGGATGCAGACATAAAGAAATCCTTATATCCAGTTCTCCAACTTCAGAGGTTCCATGCGCAGCGAATTCCTGTTCACGTCGGAAAGCGTTTCCGAAGGCCATCCCGACAAGGTTTCGGACCAGATTTCAGATGCGATTGTGGACCTGTTTCTGTCGAAGGATCCCGAAGCGCGCGTCGCCTGCGAAACGCTCACCACAACGCAGCGTGTCGTGCTGGCAGGCGAGATCCGCTGCAAGGGTGTTTACGAGAACGGCGCCTGGATCGGCGGGGCAGACAAGGAAATCGAGGATGTCGTGCGCCGCACGGTGCGCGAAATCGGCTACGAGCAGGACGGTTTCCACTGGGAGACGCTGGAGTTCGAGAACTACCTCCACGGTCAGTCGGTGCACATCGCGCAGGGCGTCGATGCGGGCGAGGACGGCTCGAACAAGGATGAAGGTGCGGGCGATCAGGGCATCATGTTCGGCTATGCCAGCGACGAGACGCCCGACCTGATGCCGGCAACGCTCGATTACAGCCACAAGATTCTTCAGCGCATGGCGGCCGACCGCAAGAGTGGCGCGGCGCCTTTCCTTGAGCCCGACACCAAGAGCCAGGTGACCTTGCGCTATGCAAACGAGAAGCCGGTCGAAGCGACTGCCATCGTCGTCTCGACCCAGCACGCGCCCGGTTACTACTTCCACAATGGTGAAGGCGACGCAGCCAGATATGCCGAGCTGGAAGCCTATGTGAAAGGCGTGATCGCCGATGTGCTGCCGGCCGAACTGCTGACCGAAAACACCGTCTATCACATCAACCCTACCGGTTGTTTCGAGATCGGCGGGCCCGATGGCGACGCCGGTCTGACCGGCCGCAAGATCATCGTCGATACCTATGGCGGCGCGGCCCCGCATGGCGGCGGCGCCTTCAGCGGCAAGGATCCGACCAAGGTCGATCGCAGCGCGGCCTATATCACGCGCTATCTCGCCAAGAACGTGGTGGCGGCTGGCCTGGCGCGTCGCTGCACGATCCAGATCGCCTATGCCATTGGCGTGTCGGAACCGCTCTCGCTCTATGTCGACCTGCATGGCACCGGCAAGGGTGTGACCGAAGCGCAGCTCGAGAAAGTGCTGCCATCGCTGGTGCGGCTGACTCCGCGCGGCATCCGCACGCATCTTGGCCTCAACAAGCCGATCTATCGCACCAGCGCGGCCTATGGCCATTTCGGTCGCAAACCGGAAGGCGATCTGTTCCCGTGGGAACGCACCGACCTGGTCGACGCGCTGAAGGCGGCCGTGGGTTAATTCTTCTTTGGCGGGCGACCCCGGCGCGGGCGCTTGCTATGTGAAACCTCGATCCCGCGTTTGGCCAGCGCTTCACGCAACAGAATCTCAATCTCGCTATTGACCGAGCGAAGCTCGCTTGCGGCCAGGCGCTCCACAACATCGTGGAGCGCCGGGTCGAGCCGCAATGCGAAGGCTTTGCGATTGGAAGCGGACATGAGACTACTGGTACAGGGTTCCGGCATTGACGACGGGTTGCGCTTCGCGGTCGCCGCACAGCACAACCATCAGGTTTGAGACCATGGCGGCACGGCGTTCGTCGTCAAGTTCGACAGTTCCGCCCTTGCTGAGCTTGTCCAGCGCGTCTTCCACCATGCTCACTGCGCCCAGGACGATCTTCGTGCGCGCTGCGATGATCGCGTCTGCCTGCTGGCGGCGCAGCATCGCGCCGGCAATCTCCTGAGCATAGGCGAGGTGAGTCAGCCCTGCCTCGTCGACCACGATGCCCGCAACGGCCAGCCTGTCATTCAGTTCGGCCTGCAATTCCGAATTGATGACGTCAGCGCTTCCGCGCAGCGTGGTCTGATCGTCTTCGCTCATGTCGTCGTAAGGATGGCGCGCGCCCACGGTGCGCAGACCGGCTTCGATCTGGATATTCACGAATTCGCGATAGTCATCGACATCGAACACCGCTTGCGCCGTGTCGCGCACGCGCCACACGACATTGCAGGCGATATCGACCGGATTGCCGCGCAGATCGTTGATCTTCACCCGTTCCGAGTGGATGTTGTGCGCGCGAACGGAGACTTTGGTCTTGCCCATCCATGGCCATATCCAGCGCAGACCGTCGGTTCGTTCGGTCCCCGAATACTTGCCAAACAGCGTGATCACACGCGTCTCGTTTGGCTGGACCATGAAGAAGCCGGTGACGAAGATCACGTTCAGGATAACCGTGCTGACCAGCACAAAGGCAAATGTAACCTTGCCTGCTTTGCCGCCGTCGAGGCCAGGGAGGGCATTGGCGATCAGCAAGTAGCTCAGGAACCAAAAGATCGGCAGGCCGATCAGAAAGAAATATCCGTTGAACGTCTGTGCCTTGTGCTCGGTGCTCCGGCGCATTTCGGATTGGCCACCATCCATCAGAGAATCTCCTATATGATATAATTATGATATCATATTTAGTGAAGCTCGGGCGAGGTTCAAGAGCAACCTCTTTGTGGGGGGCGCAAATTCAGGTTTTGCAGTGAATCAGCGCATATCCACGGTCGGTGGCGCAAAACTGCCGGTTCAAGGATCGAGCAGGGGTCAGATCACAGGCTATCGATCACCGCTTTCAGTTTCTCGCGAACCACTTCGGCGGCCGTATTGAGCTGCGGATTCTCGATCGCCTGCATCGAAGCGACGGGATCGATCGCGGCGACTTCGGACATTCCATCGCCCGCGTCCTGGACCACAACATTGCACGGCAGCATGGTCCCGACCTTGTCCTCGATCATCAGCGCCTCATGCGCCAGGCCCGGGTTGCAGGCCCCCAATATGCGGTAGTTGCGGAACTCGATCCCAAGCTTTTTGGCGAAGGTGTCCCTGATGTCGATATCGGTGATGACGCCAAAGCCCTGTTCCTGCAATGCCGCGATCGTGCGCTGGCAGGCTTCGTCGAAATCTACGGGCAGCGTCTTGGAGAAATAGAAACTCATCGAGGTACTCCCTTGCGTTGAAGCGGAGACTCACCTCATCCGCGCATATCTGTCCATGAACCGGAAATCCGCCAATCGGTTCCCGGTGCCGCCGCATGTTCCAGCGAACCATGCGTCTGAATCAGATGGCGTAAGCGTTGGGATCTTCGTCGGGCCAACTGCTCAGCCGCGGATTGTTTCGGTTGATGAATACCGCAGGCAGCTTGGCGAGCATCAGCGACTTGTGGATCCAGTAATCGGTCCATTTCTCGCGCCAGCGCGGCTGGGGGCGCCGGCCATTGGCGCGCAGCCATGAATCATAGGGCATCCAGTGGCTCGGCTCGTCGCGCTCCACCACCTTGAATATGCTCGTCATGCCGCGATCGGACAAAATATGGCTGTTCTTGAGCAATATTTCGACTTGCCGCATGCCGCGCTGTTCGGTGATCATGATGACGCGGCAGAGCTTCTCGAATGCATCCCCGTCGGCGACGACGGCTGCTGTATCGAGTTCGTCGATGGTGCAGCCGAACACCGTCTCTATGAAATGATCGATATGGCCGCAGGTGCGATCGACCTTGAGCGGCATCCGCCCCTCCAGCTCGAACCAGCGGCGGAACATGCGATAGTGTTTTTCTTCGTCGGCGCGATGCTTCTCGACCGCGGCAATAAAGTCGCGGTCATCGGGGCAGCGCGCCCGCACAGCTTCCAGCACGCGGTCAAGCGAAGTGTAACCGCGATGCTCGTTATAGATATAGATCGATGCGAGCACATCGAGGAAGCGAGCGCGGAAGGCGGCGAATGGACCCATGCGCGCAGTATCTCACACGCAGGCGAGTCTCGCAAAACAATTGGATTTTCAGGTTAGAGCGCAGCCTCGTATTTCGCGGTGGTCTTTTCCGCCACTTCCTCTGCCGTGACGCCTGGCGCCAACTCGATCAGTCTGAACGGGCTGTCGTGATCGGGGCGCTGGAACACTGCGAGATCGGTGATGATCATGTCGATCACATTGGTGCCGGTCAGCGGCAGCGTGCATTCCGGGATGAATTTGGGGCTGCCGTCCTTGGCATTGTGATCCATCACAACGATGATCTTCTTGACGCCGGCGACCAGGTCCATCGCGCCGCCCATGCCCTTGATCATTTTGCCGGGGATCATCCAGTTGGCGATGTCGCCGTTCTCGGCCACTTCCATAGCGCCCAGCACGGTCAGGTCGATATGCCCGCCGCGGATCATGGCAAAGCTTTGCGAGCTGTCGAAATAGGCGCTGTGCGGCAATTCGCTGATGGTCTGCTTGCCGGCATTGATAAGGTCAGCGTCAACCTCGTCAGGATAGGGGAACGGCCCGATCCCCAGCATGCCATTTTCGCTTTGCAGCGTGACCTGCATCCCTTCGGGAATATGGTTGGCGACCAGCGTAGGTATGCCGATACCCAGATTGACGTAATAGCCGTCTTCCAATTCGCGTGCAGCGCGCGCCGCCATCTCGTCGCGGGTCCAGCCGTGTTTTTCGTCCGACATGTCTTGCGTCCTATTCCTGTGTCAGAAGCAATGGGGTGAGGAACCAGCCGTTGCCATAGAGCGCCTCGAGCGGCGCGGCTGCGGCTGGGTTCTTGAGATAATCATAGAGTTCGTCGAAATCGGACTGCGCATCGCCGGCGATTGCAATGATGCAATATTGCTCCGCGAACTCGCGCCGCCTGGTCTGCTTGCGGTCCTGCGGGTAGCGCATCAGCACCAGCCTGTCCTGCCCCTCCGGATCGAGGCCGGAGCTTGCAAGCGCCTTGCGGATCGTGCCTGCATCTGCGGCAGTGCGGCCCGATATCCAGCCGACGGTGACGCCCTGGTTGCGCAGGCTGGCGAGCAGATTTGCAGCACGCTTGTCAGCGCGCAGGTCCCCGGCTTCGGGGACGAGGCCGGACTTGGGATCGAGGTCGATCAGTACGGCCGGTTCGAGGTTGCCGCATTCATTGCGCTCGCCGTCCAGCGCGCCGGGATTGCGCAACGAAGCCGATTGTACGGCCTCGCCCGACATGTCCTTGAATGCCTGTTCCATCGCATAGGCCGCGAAACTGGCAAATGGGCTCTGCATCCCTGTGCCGGAGCCAACTTCTACCGAACCGCCCGGCACAGTCGGAGCGGCTTCACCAGCGAGGGTCGTTTTCGCCGGAATCGCGGCAGGCTGTTGCCCGTCGCGATTCTCGCGGCTCTCGGCGACTACGTCCTTGGTCGCCAGCACGCTGCCTGCCATCACCGGGATCGCCGCCGCCAGGCAGCCCGGCAGCATCAGGGCTGCGCCGAGCGCCCCCGATACCCGGAGCAACCGGAGGGCGGGGCCAGCGATCACGCCGCCTCGCGTTCCCGCGTGGTCGTGAACTCGATTTTCTTGTCGTAGGGAGCGCCCACGATCATGCGCTGGACATAGACCCCCGGCAGGTGGATGCAGTCAGGATCGAGGCTACCCGCAGGCACGATCTCTTCGACCTCGACAACGCAGACCTTGCCGCATGTCGCCGCCGGCTGATTGAAATTGCGTGCGGTCTTGCGGAACATCAGATTGCCCGTCTCGTCGGCCTTCCATGCCTTGACGATGGCAAGGTCGGCGAAGATGCCACGCTCGAGGATATAGTCCTCGCCG
The DNA here is from genome assembly GCF_050299635.1 of Altererythrobacter sp. Classification (NCBI taxonomy): domain Bacteria; kingdom Pseudomonadati; phylum Pseudomonadota; class Alphaproteobacteria; order Sphingomonadales; family Erythrobacteraceae; genus Altererythrobacter; species Altererythrobacter sp. The sequence continues at coordinate 52,629 of NZ_JBNKWF010000002.1, read as the reverse complement.
TCGAAACTCTTGACCTCCTTGCCTTCGGCCACCTGCGTGCCGACGCCAGTCTTGGTATAGAAGCCGGGGATTCCCGCACCGCCCGCGCGCATGCGTTCGGCCAGAGTGCCTTGCGGGCAGAACTCGACCTCGAGCTCTCCGGAAAGGAACTGCCGCTCGAACTCCTTGTTCTCGCCGACGTAGGAGCTGATCATCTTCTTCACCTGATGCGTGCGCAGCAGCATGCCGATGCCTTCGTTGTCGATCCCGGCATTGTTGCTGGCGAAGGTCAGGCCCTTGACCCCGCTTTCGCGGATCGCGGTCAGCAGGCGTTCGGGAATGCCGCAGAGGCCAAAGCCTCCGCTGGCGATCAGCATGTCGTCATGCAGCAAATCTTCGAGGGCGGTGGCGGCATCGGGATAGAGCTTTTTCATCGCATGTCCGTTTCTGCAAATTGTGCTTGCGGGCTATGTCGCACACATCCCCTAGACACTATCAATTGGCCTGTCACCCGGCCAGCTGCACAAGAATATTCTACTTTGCGAAAATTGCGTGAAACTATATTGCATGCTGCGCTGCAGTATAGCCATGAGTGGTGCGCGCTCACTCTATGACACTGTAATTACTACGATATGCCGTGCCAATTCTTGAGGTCTCAGAATCGTATGTTGCATATGATGCAACAAACTATGAACTTTTCGCACTTGCACAATAGGGCGTTATGCAACATAACAAAGCTGCCTTTCAGGCATCCTCTCCCAAGACTTTCCGGCCCGGTTGGTACGTCCAGCCGGGCCTTTTTCTTGCCTGCGGCCGATCTGGTGGACGAATCGCTGCAATGCAGCCCCCTGCAACTGACGGCGCATTGCCGAAAACCATCGATCCGACATGGTTGTTCGCAGGGCGTGACTAGCAATTTCCTGGCACCCTACGCTGTGACGAGCAGTGGATCGCACCTGCATTTTCGACAAATTGGTTCGTGGCGAGCTTGACCGTTTGTAATAAAATATCGCGAATACGCTCGAATCAGACGCAAATGCGAAGGATTGCAACAATCGCAAGAGCAAGTGCTCTTTTCGCAATTGCACAATCTATGCTGCAGGTGCACAAAGAGCCTGCCTTTCAGGCATCCTCTCCCAAGACTTTCCGGCCCGGTTGGTAGATCCAGCCGGGCCTTTTTCTTGCCTGCCTCGCCGCTTTGCCCGTGCATGGCTACCGATGAGCCGATGCGCGCCGACAATTTCCGCCCTCGCAGGCACTTATCCGTCAATTGTCGGTTTGCATGTGTGACGGATGCTTCCTAGCTAGGGCTACCGCGCCAAGCGAATTGCAGAGAGAGATTGCCTGATGGCCGATGCCGCCGCGAAGAAGAAGAGCGAAGCCGATGACAGCACGGTGCGCCTGCAGGTGGCCGCTGCCCGGCAGGAGGAATCGGGCCAGGGCATAGCGCGCATGCCGCGCTCTACCTTCCAGGCGTTGGGAATCACCGAAGGCGACGTGGTGGAAATTACAGGGAAGCGGAGCACGGCGGCGATCGCCATGGCGTCCTACCCCGAAGACGAAACGCTCGATGTCGTCCGACTCGACGGATTGCAGCGCGGCAATGCCGAAGTCGGCTCCGGCGAACATGTCCATGTGAGGAAAGTCGAATCGCGCCCGGCCACGCGGGTCGTCTTCGCGCCCGCCCAGCGAGAAATGCGGCTGCAGGGGCCGAGCCAGGCGCTCAAGCGCAATTTTTTCCGCCGCCCCGTGGTGGCCGGCGATCTTGTCGCAACGACCGGGCAACAACCGGTGCACAACATGCCGTCAGACGTGCGACAGCTGCTTCGCACGCCTGCCTATGCACTCACGCAAATCCGGCTCTCGGTGGTGTCCACCGCTCCCAAGGGCATCGTTCATATCGACGAGAACACCGAAGTCGAGCTGCGTTCGGAATTCGAGGAGCCGCGCGATGCGCGCGCTTCGGTCAATTACGACGATGTCGGCGGCATGGGCGAGACGATTCAGCAGCTTCGTGAAATGGTCGAGCTGCCGCTGCGCTATCCCGAATTGTTCACCCGGCTCGGTGTCGATCCGCCCAAGGGCGTGTTGCTCCACGGCCCGCCTGGAACCGGCAAGACCCGTTTGGCGCAGGCAGTTGCGAACGAATCGGACGCCGAGTTCTTCACCATAAACGGCCCGGAAATCATGGGCTCAGGCTATGGCGAGAGCGAGAAACGGCTCCGCGAAGTTTTCGAGGAAGCGAGCCGCGTAGCGCCGGCCATCGTCTTCATCGACGAGATCGATTCGATCGCTCCCAAGCGCCAGCAGGTGCCTGGCGAAGCGGAAAAGCGGCTGGTCGCGCAATTGCTCACCTTGATGGACGGGCTGGAGGCACGCTCGAACCTGGTCGTCATCGCGGCCACCAACCGCCCCGATGCGATCGACGAAGCACTGCGCCGCCCCGGCCGGTTCGACCGTGAAATCGTGATCGGCGTGCCCGACCAGAAAGGCCGCCGCGAAATCCTTTCGATCCATACGCGCGGCATGCCGCTGGGCGACAAGGTCAATCTGGATGAGCTGGCACGGGTCACACACGGTTTCGTGGGTGCGGATATCGCGGCGCTGGCGCGCGAGGCAGCGATCGATGCCGTTCGCAGGATCATGCCCAAGCTCGATCTCGATGAACGCACCATCCCTGCCGAAGTGCTGGAGGAGCTTTGCGTCACGCGTGAGGATTTCCTCTCTGCGTTGAAGCGGGTCCAGCCCAGCGCCATGCGCGAAGTCATGGTGCAGATGCCCAATGTCGCCTGGAGCGATATCGGCGGTGTCGAGGATGCGATCGACAAGCTCAAGGAAGGGATCGAGCTGCCGCTCAAGAATCCCGACGCATTCGCACGGCTTGGCATACGCCCGGCCAAGGGCTTCCTGCTCTATGGCCCTCCCGGTACCGGCAAGACGCTGCTGGCCAAGGCTGTCGCCAAGGAGGCCGAAGCGAACTTCATCTCGATGAAGAGCTCCGACCTGCTCAGCAAATGGTATGGCGAAAGCGAACAGCAAATCGCCCGCATGTTCCAGCGCGCCCGCTCGGTTGCACCCTGCGTGGTCTTTATCGACGAGATCGACAGCCTGGTACCCGCGCGTGGAAGCGGGCAAGGCGAACCGCAGGTCACGGGCCGCGTGGTCAACACCATTCTGGCGGAGATGGACGGGCTGGAGGAATTGCAGTCCGTCGTCGTGATCGGTGCGACCAATCGCCCGGCGCTGGTCGATCCGGCCCTGCTGCGCCCGGGGCGGTTCGACGAGCTGGTTTATGTCGGCACGCCTGACAAGGCAGGTCGCAAACAGATTCTCGAGATCCATACAGAGGGAATGCCGCTGGCGAAGGATGTCGATCTGGCGGAAGTCGCTGGCAAGACCGCGCGTTTCACCGGTGCCGATCTGGAAGATGTGGTTCGCCGCGCGGGGCTCAATGCACTGCGCCGCGTCGGCAGCGAAGTGAACGAAGTTTCGGCGGAGGACTTCGCTGAAGCGCTGAAGGATTCGCGCGCAACCGTCACCACCCAGATGGAAGCCGAATACAAGAAGATGCGCGGCGAATTGAAGAAGCGCGCAGCGGAGGTCAATCCGATCGGCTTCGTCTATGAAGGAATGGTGGAGCCCACGCGCGACAAGAAGCACGGCGGGAAGGACATCAGCCCGATCGAATAACCTGCAGCGTGAACTCGCTTCTGGCTAGCCGCCAGTCGCGCGGGCGTTGGCGGCTTCGACTTCAAGCCGGTGACGGATCAGTGCGTCGGGCTGGTTTGTGCGTAGCCATTCGAGCATGTGTTCGCGCACGGCACAGCGCAATTGCCACAGGTCGCCGATCGACGCGGCGCTCATGGACAGGCGCAATTCGATGCTTTCCGGATAGGCCTCGGTCATCAGCAGGGCCTTGGTCCGACCGTCAAACAGCTCCTGCTCTTCCACGAAACGTTCGAACTCCTCGCGGATAGGGCCGATCTCGGCGGCCGGGTCGAGATGGAGATAGACCGGCCCTGTCAGCTTCTCGCTCTTGCGCGACCAGTTCTCGAAGCTCTGGTCCAGGAAACGGCTGGTTGGCACAACCAGGACGCGGTCATCCCAGGTGCGCACGGTGACGAAGCTCAGCCGTACTTCCTCCACCCGCCCTGCCTGGTCGTCGATCTTCACCAGATCGCCAATCCGGAATGGTTCGGTCAGCGCGACCTGCAACCCGGCAATGAGTGATTTCAGCGCAGGCTGAGCGGCAGCGCCAACCGCCAGGGCGGCAAGGCCCGCAGATGCGAGCAGGGTCGTCCCGATATCGCGTACGCCCGGCACGCTCATCAGCATCAGACCCACGGTGATGAATATGATCGCGAATATGGCTGTGCGTGAAAGTACCGCGATACGGGTGCGGCGGCTGCGCATCGCCACCGGATCATCCGATAGCTCCAGCCTGACTTCAAGCGCGGCGGCGAAAGTCTTGACCAGCGTATAGGCGATCCAGCCGAGCAGCGCCGGTCGCAGGAAGCGGGCCAATGGCTCCCAGATTGCCTGCAATTGCGGCATGACTTGTGCCACCAATGTGACGCCGATCGCAATGAAGGACCATTTGACGGGCTGGCGAATGCGCTCGACAATCATTTCGTCGATGGTCGTTTCGGACATGCGGGTAAGCCGCGTCACGATCGCAAAGACCAGGCGATACAGCAGGTAGGCGATCAGGATGTCCACGGCCAACGCAATCGCCGTGACGCCCACTTCTTCCCAGTCTATCGTCCAGTTGGCGGGATTGTACCTGTCGAACATGTCGCAGCACCTATGGATGATGGAGGCGTGATGCAAGGCGCATGGTGGGGCAGGCCAGTAGGCCGACCGCCACGGCTGCGGCTCGCCCGGGTCGTGCCAAGGTCAGTGTGCAGCGTCCCAATTCGCACCGGTGCCGATTTCGATTCCGAGCGGAACCGATAGCTCGACCGAGGGCAGGGCAGCCTCGGCCATCACGCGGTCGATGATCGGTGAAGCGGCGGCAACATCGCCTTCGGGCACTTCGAACACCAGTTCGTCATGCACCTGCAGCAGCATGCGGATATGGCCCAGGCCCTCGGCTTCGAGCGCTGGCATCATCCGTGCCATGGCCCGCTTGATGATATCGGCGCTGGTTCCCTGGATCGGTGCATTGATTGCGGCGCGCTCGCTGCCCTGCCGCTCTGCCTGATGCTTGGAATTGATCCGCGGGAACCATGTCTTGCGGCCGAACAACGTCTGCGAATAGCCGCATTCACGCACAGTCTCGAGCGTGTCATGGATATAGCGCTGGATGCCGGGGAAACGCTGGAAATAAGTGTCGATCATCGCCTGCGCTTCGTCGGGCTCGACTTCCAGCCGGGTTGCGAGGCCCCAGCGAGAAATGCCGTAGAGGATGGCGAAATTGATCGTCTTGGCCCGCGCTCTTGTGTCGCGCGTAACCTCGCCGAACATTTCGGTGGCGGTGCGGGCGTGGATGTCCTCGCCATTGGCAAAGGCTTCCTTCAGCGTCGGCACATCGGCCATATGCGCGGCTAGGCGCAGCTCGATCTGCGAATAGTCGGCAGCGAGCAGGACATTGCCATCATCCGGCACAAAGGCCTGCCGGATCTGCCGCCCGATATCGGTGCGCACCGGAATGTTCTGCAGGTTCGGATCGGTCGAGGAGAGGCGGCCCGTCTGCGCACCGACCAGGCTGTAGCTGGTGTGGACGCGGCCCGTATCGGGGTTGATCGCTTCCTGCAGCGCGTCGGTATAGGTCGATTTGAGCTTCGCCAGCTGGCGCCATTCGAGGACCTTCTTGGCGATACCCGCCCCTTCGCCCGCAAGCCGTTCCAACACGCTTTGGTCGGTCGAATATTGTCCGCTCTTGCCCTTCTTGCCGCCCTTGTGGCCGAGCTTGTCGAACAGGATATCGCCAAGCTGCTTGGGGCTGCCAACGGTAAACTCCTGCCCTGCAAGTTCGTGAATCTCGCCTTCCAGCCGCGCGGTTTCGTGTGCGAACTCTTCGGATAGTTTTGCCAGACGCGCGCGATCGACCTTGATGCCGTGGCGCTCCATTTGCGCCACCACGGGGATCAGCGGACGGTCGACTCGCTCATAAATGCGCGTGCCGCTTTCTTCGGCGAGGCGAGGCTTGAGATGCTGGTAGAGCCGCCAGGTCACATCGGCGTCTTCGGCGGCATATTCGGTCGCGCGCTGGAGCGGGACCTCGCCGAAGGGGATCGCCTTCTTGCCGGTCCCGCAGACATCCTTGAAAGATAGCGGCGTGTGGCCGAGGTGCCGCTCGGACAATTCGTCCATCCCGTGTCCACCGCCAATGCCCTCGTGGCTGCGCCCTGCATCGAGCGCGAAGCTGATCACCATGGTGTCGTCAATCGGGGCGACGACAATGCCATAGCGTGCGAGTACGTTGAGGTCGTATTTCCCGTTCTGGAAAATCTTCACCACCGCATCGCTTTCGAGAAGCGGCTTGAGCGCCTCCACTGCTGCCTCGAGTCCGATCTGTTCGGGCCGTTCAGCGAACATGTCACTGCCGCCATGGCCCAGCGGGATATAGCAGGCGTCGTTCGGGCCGAGCGCCAGGCTGACCCCTGTCAGATCCGCGCGCATGGCGTCGAGCGAAGAGGTTTCGGTATCGACCGCCACCGTTTGCGCCGCCATTGCGCGGGCAATCCAGTGTTTCAGCCGCTCCATCGTCTGAACCGTTTCATAGGCGCTGCGATCCACCGCCGGCATATCGGGCAGAGGTTGGCGATTGCCTGCCTCGCTCCCACCGTCGCTGGCCTTGTCGCTTGCGGTCTGTTGCTTGGCGGGATTGAGATTGGTTGCCCGTTCGGGGCTGCCCCTTCCGGCATCGAGCCGTTTGAGCAGCGAAGTGAAGCCGTGCTTTTCGAGGAATGCTGCAAGGGGTTCGGGCGGAACGCCGTCGAGCTTGAACTCCTCCAGCGGCTCGGGAAGGTCGCAATCTTCCTTCAACGCCACCAGCACCCGGCTCATTTCGGCATCGCCGCGGCCCTCGATCAGCCGTTCCTTGAGCTTGGATGTCTTCATCTCGGGTGCCTGGTCGAGCGCGGCAGTGAGCGAGCCATGTTCGACGATCAGCTTGCTCGCGGTCTTCGGTCCGACCCCGAATATGCCGGGCACATTGTCAGCCGTGTCACCCATCAGCGCCAGCACATCGCCCACCAGCTCGGGCGTCACGCCGAACTTCTCGCGCACCTCGTCGATATAGATGCGCTGGCTCTTCATCGTATCGAGCATGTCGATACGCGCCGGTCCATTGGCGCCATCCATCTCGCCCACCAGTTGCATCAGGTCCTTGTCGGAAGAGACGATGGTGACGTTCCAGCCCTGGCGCTGCGCCTCGCGCGCATAGGAAGCGATAAGATCGTCAGCCTCCAGCCCCTGTTCCTCGATACACGGCAGGCTGAATGCACGCGTCGCGTCCCGAATCAGCGGGAATTGCGGCACCAGGTCTTCAGGCGGCGGAGGCCGATTCGCCTTGTATTCAGGGTAGATATCGTTGCGGAAGCTCTTCGAACCGGCATCGAGAATCACCGCCAGATGGGTTGGCCCCTCGGCCTGGTCGAGATCTTCTGCCAGCTTCCACAGCATGGTGGTGTAGCCATAGACTGCGCCCACCGGCGTTCCTTCCGGATCGGTCAGCGGCGGCAACCGGTGATAGGCCCGGAAAATATAGGAAGACCCGTCGACGAGGTAGAGATGCTGCTTGTCCGCCATGGGGCCTTGCTAGCAGTGCGGGAGAGCGCTGGTAAGACGCTTTCGAAGAGTGATTTCCACACTCGATTCAAGCGTGTCAGGCCGTGCGCGAGGCGCGGCAGAATGAGGCAAGAAAATGACGTAATTGGGCAAATTCGCTTGCACTGCCACAAAGTCGCCATTATTTCTCCCGCCCAGAGTCGAGCATCCTTGCTTGGCTTCGCGTGCGGTCTGGCAACGGGCTGTGCGATTACCACTCGCTGATCTAAGGAATTAAAACCTATGCGTAAGATCGTTCTTGCTGCCGCCATCGCCGGTTCGGCTCTCGGCCTCGCTGCTTGCTCGGAAACGGCTGACCAGGCCGGTGAAACTGCTGACGCAATGGCTGCTGACGCCGAAGCAAATGCTGACGCCATGACCGACGCTGCTGGTGAAGCTGCTGACGCCACTGCAGAAGCTGCTGGCGAAGCTGCTGATGCCGCTGCCGACGCTGCCGAAGGCGCTGCTGACGCAGTTGCAGAAGCTGCCGACGACGCTGCTGACGCTGTTGAAGAAGCTGCTGAGTAATCGCGCTTTAATCGACTAGTCGATTCAGGAAGGGTGGTACCGCAAGGTGCCGCCCTTTTTGTTTGTCTGCGTCAATAGTCCGCCTGCGCCACTTTGATCTGCGAATCATTTGACCGTGTGTCGGGGGCCGTGAACACAGCGAACGTAAATGGCGAGCCTGGTGCTGCCACTCCATCGAGCAAATTCTGGCCTGGATTCAGCCGCCCGAGCGGCGTTCGTCATCCTTCTGCGCGTTCCGCGCACGCGACGCAAATCCGTCATAGAGCGCGCGCGCTATAGTCGCGATCCGTTCTTCGCGGGCGCTGCGGGTGCCTTGGCCGGTCACATAGATGGCGACGGCTATGGTTCGGCCATCCGGTGCTTCGACAAAGCCGATATCGCTCGAGGTGTTGTGGAGCGATCCGGTCTTGTGGCTCACCTGTGCATTCATGGGCATCATACCCTTGATCCGGCGCTTGCCTGTGCGCGTCCGGCTCATCGCTCCGAGGATGACCCGGCGGCTTTCGGCTGTCAGATACTTGCCCTGATAGAGGCCCTGGAGCAGCTCGAGCATGGCTTGAGGCGTCGCGGCATCGCGCCGGTCGATATAGGCGGCCGGATCGTGCTCCCCGTCATCGCGCACCAGCGTCGCGATGTCGCGGTCGATACTGAATTCCTTGATCCCGTTGCGGTGGACCCACTCGTTGACCTTCTCCGGGCCGCCAACGGCGGCGAGTAGCGCATCGGTGGCCGAATTGCTCGAGCGGGTAATCATGAGCTCGATCAGGTCGATTGCCGGCATGTACTCGCCCTTGCGAACCGGTGCACGCTGCGACGAAAACTTCGCTGACCGGATCGGGATCAGCAGGGGAAACTCGCTGGTAAGCGAATATTTGCCCTTCTCGACCATCTCCAAATATGTCGCGGCGACGGCGATCTTGCTGGTCGACGCCATGGGAAAGAGCTGGTCGCCCAGCACGGAAATCTCCTCGCCGGTCGACAGGTCGATCGCGGCGACGCCGATCCGGCCATGGTCCCCGTCGGCAAGCTGCGCGATGCGGCGCTCGAACGAGGAATCATAGACCGCATCGAAACTTTGCGGGCTGCGGAGCTGAGTGCCCAGTGCGCGATCGAACTCGGCTTCGAGGTTCGTCGATTGCGCGCTGACAGGCGCTGCGGCCAGTCCGGCCGAAAGCAGGGCAGTGGCGGTAAAGAGCTTGATATGCCTCAGCATCGTGTCCGTATAAGCCAATCGTGGTTATCCGAGAATTAACGGGGCGCGATTCCGCACAGCAAGCGAATTGGTGCGTGCATGCGACGAAAGGTGCCGCGCAAACGACGAGACTCGCCAATCAGGGTCGGAGATGGCGGTTCAGGCGGCAGCGATGGCCTTTTCGATGCCTGGTATTTTCTTGCTGGTCAGTGTTTTTGCCAATTCGCCCGTCAGCCGCTTTTCCAGTTCGGGATGAAAATGCTGGCGCATCTCGCCCAGCGTCTTGGGGTCGGCGACAATCAGCACATCGCCCAGCTCGCCGGCGATCGCCTTGCCATTGAGCCAGGTTGCCACTGCTGCACCGTGAGCCAGCTCGTCAAGCTGGGTCCGGCCCAGCATCCGGCCAAGATGATCCTGATGCCTCACTCCAGCGCTGAAATTGGTCGACTTGAGATCGGGGCTTTCGACCTTCGCCAGCCTGGGTTCGAATATCTGCCCTTCGTTGCGATAGAGCGTGAAGTTCTCGCCATCGACGATCGCGACATGGGCCTTATGCGGCAGTTTCATGCGCAGTTCCTTCTTCTTGTTGATCGGTCCACCCAACCAACTGCGGAGAAAGGAAAGAGGTCCGCGCTTTACAGCAGGAATCAGTCAGTCTGGCTATTCCGGTTTGCGCAGGCGCAAGGCGAATTTGTCCGTCTTGCCGCGTATCGATTCGTCAAACACCCCGACTGTGTGCGGATCGCCGGCCTGCGCATAGAGGTCGCTTTCCTCATCCAGTACGAAGCCGGCCGCTGTCAGGTCCTTGAGGGCCAGTTCGCGGTCCATCCGATGAAACTCCTCGGCCGCTTGTGCACCGGCGCCGTCCGCAGCCCGGTGGTCGACAACCACCAGCGTCCCGCCCGGCTTCAAGGCATCAAAGAAGGACTTAATGGTATTCTCGGCAGTGCCCTCGGGCCGCTTTGCCGTGTAGAGATCGTGGAAGTTCATCACCGTGATGATGGTGTCGAGCGGTTCAGGGAAAGGCGGCTGCGCCATCGGACCGCGCAGGGGGAAGACGCGTACCGGTTCGCCGCGCTCATCGGCATAGGGCGCCACTGCAACATCCTGCGCCTCGGCAAGATTTGGGAACTGGGCAATGATTTCGTCGGGCTGGACGGCATAAACCTTGCCATTGGCGCCCACCGCGATAGCCAGCAGCCGGGTCACGTAACCGCTGCCCATCAGGTAGTCGGCTACGACCTCGCCCTTGTCGATCTGAGCGAAAGCGAGCAGTTCACCAGGCTTGCGCGCTTCGTCGTCCTTCCGGTCGTCGAGCCGGGCAATGTCGTCAATCGCCGAGCGGTATTGCTTCGCGCTATATGCGGGGGCTTCGGCCACAGGTTCGCTGGCGGAGTTGCAGCCCGACAGGACTGTTGCGGCCAGGGCGGCAGCAAGAACGAGTTTCGTGCGCATGGTCTTTCCTTCTCCCAAACTGCTGGAGAGATAGGGCAATTTCAGGCCGAAGCCAAACCGACAACCATGCGGATGAAGAAACGGCCCGGCTGATTGCGCCGCCGGTACCTATCCGCACTCCAAATGCAAACTTGCTTTGTCAAATGCGCAGGCATCAAGATCAGCGGGCGAGATGTAGGCATATATTGCCCCGCAATCCCCCCAGAGCATTTCGAGCGCGTAGTCGCAAGACAACTGCAGCAGCAACACGCTATCCGGCAATTTGATGTCGTCTTCGCTCTGGACTCCATCATGATAACCACCCATGCGCTGCGGCCGATTGTCGTAAATACTGCGGTAATGCGCTTCGAGTGCGGGCAGATCTGCTTCGGGGATCAGCCCGCGACGGGCAGGATCGGTATAGTAGAGCTTGGCAACGTCTGCACAAACTGCCGTCATATTGTTCTTCAGAATTTCGATCGCGGCAAGTGCCTCTTTCTTGACAGTGACTGGTAATCCACGTTCTCGCGAATGTCCCCACCCCAACGCCCATATCGCCTTGTCAGCCGTGGCTAACTCTACTTTGATCGCGGCCCAGTCTTCCGTTGAAAGTGGGGTGTCTAGGCCTCGCTCTTCTGCCAAATTGTTCAGGCTCTGGAGGCCTGGACGAAGCTCGGCGAGCCATTGCTCTCTCGAATCGCTCTCCAGAAAGGTGAGCAAGCTTTCAGCATCGGGATAGCTGGTCAGCAGGGCATGCGTTTCTCCAATATCTGCTCGCATTTCCGTCACATGTTTGACGACACTAAGTTCCTGCTCGCTCAGTGTGGCAGGGTCGGCATTGACCAGTTCGCGGTTGTTCCTCGCGTCGAGCCACATTTCGACCTGCGCTTGTTTGTCCGAAATGATGTGTTCTAGTGCTCCTGGAACGCGCACCTTTTCGACCATCTTGGCCTTATAGCGCTCGCTGTTCGCCTTGACGCGCTCGTCATCCATTGCGGCCAGTGCCTTCTCGATTGATAGCGCGATACAGCGCCAAGAGAACGGTTCCGAAATTTGGCGAAACGGCCTGTTCTCACCCACCGCTTCATCTGCGTAAAGCAATGCTTCGAGATTCTCTGGCGAAGCATATTGATGGCCGTCTCTTTCGTAGAGGCGATCTGGCAAGCTCACGAGATCGACAGAGAAGTGCGGATATGTCGTTTCGCGCCGCTTCCAATCTGTTGCATCAGTATATGAGCCATCATGAACTACGCAAATATCGTCAGGCGGTTGACGTTCCCGACCAAGCTCGCGGGTGTAGATGAAGCGGGTGAGGCCATCGTCGCCAAGGTCACAACTGTTGTTGTTTACGAATAGCAACAGCCAGCCTTCACGCGGGCCATGGCCGTCCCACAAATTTTCGGGCAAATCGGAGAGCGCAATCTGGCAGATGAAATGCAAGGGTACTTCGCCATCGTCGCTTCTTTCGGGATTGATGCCGCGCGGCCATTCAACATCGTCTGGCATCATTGGCAAGCCGCCGATCCACGAGCGAGGAGGCTCGTCCCTCGGAGGAATCTGCTTCCGCATGACGACGGTGATCTCTTCATCGACAGGCTTGGCTGGGTTCGCCATGCGCGCCTCGTAGGCGGCGCGTGCTTCGCGTTCGTGTTGCTGTCGCGCGTCGCGGGTAGCTTTCTCTTCGGAATCAGGTTTCAGCCATTCGCTCTCCTCAGGCTCTCCATTACTAGCCGTTCCGTTCGCAAGCCGTCGCGAAATCGCGGGATGCGGCTTGCCCCCTAATGACGGGTCTGCCCTTTCCGGCTTGCTCTGCTGCTCCTTATACTTCTGCCAGAACCACAGCAGTATCAGAGCTATTGTTATCAGTTGAACCCAAAATGGCATTTAACTTCCCCGTGAAACGGCAGTATTGGTAAGTATACGAAGTTAAACAAATAAAAAAGGGCCAGGGAATTGCTTCCCCGGCCCCTTCTGGTCTTTGCGAATGGCGCGCGGGCTTAGAAGCCCATGCCGCCGCCCATTCCGCCCATGCCGCCCATATCGGGCATGGCAGGCGCGGCCTTGTCTTCCGGCTTTTCAGTGATCGCGGCTTCGGTCGTGATCAGCAGGCCGGCAACCGAGGCAGCGTCCTGCAGCGCGGTGCGAACGACCTTGGTCGGGTCGATCACGCCAGCCTTGGCCAGATCCTCATAGACGTCGGTCGCAGCATTGAAGCCGAGCGATTCGTCCTTGGCGTCGATCAGCTTGCCGGCAACGACAGCGCCGTCATGACCTGCGTTTTCGGCAATCTGGCGAACCGGGGCCTGCAGCGCGCGACGCACGATGTCGAGACCGCGGGTCTGGTCGTCATTGCCGCCTTCGAGGCCGTCGAGAGCCTTGGTGGCATAGAGCAGCGCAGTGCCGCCGCCCGGAACGATGCCTTCCTCGACCGCGGCGCGGGTTGCGTGCAGCGCGTCATCGACGCGATCCTTGCGCTCCTTCACCTCGACTTCGGTGGCACCGCCAACCTTGATCACGGCAACGCCGCCAGCCAGCTTGGCGAGGCGCTCTTGCAGCTTCTCGCGGTCATAATCGCTGGTCGTGGCTTCGATCTGTGCGCGGATTTCGCCGACGCGGGCCTTGATGTCGTCAGCCGAACCGGCGCCATCGACGATGGTCGTGTTGTCCTTGTCGATGGTGACCTTCTTGGCTTCGCCCAGCATGCCGAGCGTAACGTTCTCGAGCTTGATGCCGAGGTCTTCGCTGATCATCTCGCCCTTGGTCAGGATCGAGATGTCCTGCAGCATGGCCTTGCGGCGATCGCCAAAGCCCGGTGCCTTGACCGCTGCAACCTTGAGGCCGCCGCGCAGCTTGTTGACCACCAGCGTGGCCAGCGCTTCGCCTTCGATGTCCTCTGCGATGATCAGCAGCGGGCGACCGCTCTGAACAGCCGCTTCGAGCACCGGCAGCATCGACTGCAGGTTCGACAGCTTCTTCTCGTGGATCAGGATGTACGGGTTCTCGAGCTCGACCGTCATCTTGTCAGGGTTGGTGATGAAGTAAGGCGAGAGGTAACCGCGGTCGAACTGCATGCCTTCGACGACGTCGAGTTCGAACTCGAGGCCCTTGGCTTCCTCGACGGTGATGACGCCTTCCTTGCCGACCTTCTCCATGGCTTCGGCGATCTTCTCGCCGACTTCACGGTCGCCATTGGCGGAGATGATGCCAACCTGGGCGATCTCTTCGGAACCGGACACGTCCTTGGAACGGCCCTTGAGGTTCTCGACGATCTTCTCGACAGCGAGGTCGATGCCGCGCTTGAGATCCATCGGGTTCATACCGGCCGCAACCGACTTCATGCCTTCGGTGACGATCGACTGAGCCAGCACCGTTGCGGTGGTGGTGCCGTCACCGGCAGCGTCATTCGCCTTCGATGCGACTTCGCGCAGCATCTGCGCGCCCATGTTCTCGAACTTGTCCTTGAGCTCGATTTCCTTGGCGACGGTAACGCCGTCCTTGGTGATGCGCGGTGCGCCGAAGCTCTTGTCGATCACGACATTGCGGCCCTTGGGGCCGAGCGTGACCTTCACCGCGTTGGCGAGGGTGTCGACGCCGCGCAGGATGCCTTCGCGAGCGTCACGGCCGAACTTTACGTCCTTGGCAGCCATTGATTATTCTCCTGGAATAGATGTGTTGGAAAGAATGCGAAGCGATCAAAGGATCAGGAAATGATCCCCATGATGTCGCTTTCCTTCATGATCAGCAGCTCTTCACCGTCGACGGTGACTTCGGTGCCGGACCACTTGCCGAACAGCACGCGATCGCCTGCCGAAACGTCGAGCGGGGTAACGCTGCCGTCTTCTGCCTTGGCACCATTGCCGACGGCGATGACTTCGCCTTCGCTCGGCTTTTCCTTGGCGCTGTCGGGGATGATGATGCCGCCTGCCGTTTTCTCTTCGGCTTCGATGCGACGGACCAGAACGCGGTCGTGCAGCGGACGAAATGCCATATCTATGACCTTTCCATTAGGTTGAACTTTCAAGATTGGCACTCTCTCCTCAAGAGTGCCAGCGGGGCGCATCTGGGGATGTGATGGCGTAGAGTCAACAGGGGGAAGGCGAAAAAAATGGTCAGCCTTCTTGCGTGGCCTGACGGCTCTGGCCTGCGCCATTGAGAAGGGAATGCAGTCCCTAGCTGGCTACCAATCCCAACCGTTCGCGGCGCGACCAGCGCCATGTAAGCAGGACAGCCGCGAAGACAAGGCCGATCGCCATCCCGATCCAGACGCCTGTTCCTTCAAGCGGGGTGTAGAAACCCAGCCATATGGCAACGCCATATCCCGGCACCCAATAGCTGAAGATCGCGATCAGCATCGGCACGCGGGTATCCTGCAATCCGCGCAAAGCCCCGGCGGCGACCGCCTGAATCCCGTCGAACAGCTGGAAGGCGGCGGCGACCACCATATAGCGGACGGCAAATGCGGCCATGGCGGCATTGGCTGCCAGCGTCGGGTCGACATAGATCCGCAGCAACAGCTCGGGCGCCAGTATCATCGCAGATGCGGTGAGGCACATGAAGCCGCCCCCCATCGCGATTCCGACCCAACCCGCCCGGCCAATCGCCAGATGATTGCCTGCCCCATAGTGATAGCCGACGCGGATGGTCGCTGCCTGGCCCACGCCAAACGGCACCTGGAAGGCAAGCGAAGCAATCTGCAGTGCAACCGTGTGCCCCGCCAGTTCGGACGCGCCGATCCGGCCCATCAGCAGCGCTGCACCGCTGAACAACCCCGCCTCCGCGATGATGATCACCATCACCGGAGAGCCGAGCCGAATAAGATCGAAAAAGCGGGCCCATTCGGGCCGCCACCAATTGCCGAAAATGCGATAGCGCCGCAGCCGGCGGTCCCTCAGGATTGCCACAATGTAGCATGCCACTACGAACAGCGAAGTCGTCACGCTGGCCAGTGCCGAACCTTCCAGCCCCAGCGCGGGCGCACCCAGATTGCCGAAAACGAAGGCGTAATTGCCCAACAGGCTCGCACCCAGCGCCATCGCGGTGATAGCCATGGCGAAAATCGGCCGGCCCAGAGCCGAAACGAAATTGCGCAGCACGCTGGCCATGACCATCGGCACCATCGCAAACATGACGATGGCCAGGAAGTCGCCAGCGCGTTCCGCCAGGTGATCGTCCTGACCCGTCAGGCGCATGATCGCTTCGCCCTGCCCGCAGATCACCATGCCAAGCACACCCGAAAGCACTGCCAGCCACAGTGCCATGCGGACCGAACGGCGGACTTCGCGCACCGCATGCGCGCGTCGGCCCAGCTCCTCCGCTATCAGAGCGGCGACGATTCCGGTGAGGCCGGAAAAGGCCCACATCAGCAGGCCGAACAGTGCGATTCCAAGCGAGGACGCCGCAAGCTCCGTCTCACCCAGCCGTGCGACGAAGATCACGTCGACCGCATGAACCAGCATCTGCAACAGATTGGCAGCAGCTAGCGGCCAGGCGAGCCGGTAGGTGGCGCGAATTTCCGTGCGCCAGCCGTCGCTGCCAATCGGCAGGGGCTTGAGAGGACGTTCATGCGTCATGGCAAGCCGGCCCGGATAGTCGAGCGGCAAGCTGCGCTCAAACGCGATTTTGGCTGGGGGCGGTTTTGATCCGTGTGCGCGGCATCAAGGCCACATAGAGAAAGGGCGGCACCTTGCGGCACCGCCCTTCGTTTATCTCGCAAGCGAGAAAGAAGCTTACTTGAGTTCGACGGTACCGCCGGCAGCTTCGATCTTGCCCTTGATCTCTTCGGCTTCGGCCTTGTTGACGCCTTCCTTGAGCGGCTTCGGCGCGCCTTCGACGAGAGCCTTGGCTTCGGTGAGGCCCAGGCCGGTGATGGCGCGGACTTCCTTGATCACCTGGATCTTCTTGCCGCCGTCGCCGGTAAGAACGACGTCGAATTCGTCCTTCTCTTCAGCGGGGGCAGCGGCGTCACCGCCACCGGCGGGGCCAGCCACGGCAACGGCAGCAGCGGCGCTCACGCCCCACTCTTCTTCCAGTGCCTTGGCGAGTTCGGCCGCCTCGAGGACGGTCAGCTTCGACAGTTCTTCAACAAGCTTGGCAATATCGGCCATGATGTTTCACTCCAAAAAATTCGGCTGGAATGCCCGTTCTGGGGTCATTCCGGAAAAAATCGCGTTTGCGAAATCGTCTCTTAAGCAGCGTCCTTGGCGCCATAGGCACCGAACACGCGGGCAAGCTTGGCAGCCGGGGCATTGACGACCTGAGCGACCTTGGTCGCCGGGGCGTTAACGAGACCCACGATCTTGCCGCGCAGCTCGTCGAGGCTGGGCATCGAGGCGAGCGCCTTGACACCTGCTTCGTCGAGCACCTGCGTGCCCATCGAACCACCGACGATTTCCAGCTTGTCGTTCGACTTGGCGAAATCGACAGCGGCCTTGGCAGCCGCGACCGGGTCTTCAGACCAGGCCAGCGCGGTCGGGCCGGAGAGATACTCTTCGATCCCGACGTAATCGGTGTCCTTCAGGGCGAGCTTGGCGAGACGGTTCTTCGCAACCTTGTAGGAAGCACCGGCTTCACGCATCTTCGTGCGCAGTTCGGTGGACTGATCCACCGACAGGCCGAGGTTGCGGGTGACAACCACCACACCGACCTCGTTGAAGACCGCGTTGAGCTGGGCAACCGCTTCGGCTTTTTGCGAACGATCCATGCCATACTCCTTCACTATGACCGCCCGGAACGAATTCCGAACGGCCGGCTCACATGTGTCCGCACGAAACCATCGGCTCCGTACGGGCTAGGTCCGTCGACAAAGGGAAGGAGGGGTGCATGCGCCATTTGGAGCATGCGATGCGATAACCGCAAGGCGGCACCGCTGAAATCTCTTTTCCCCGTCTAGGCTGGAAATTAAGACCGGCATATTCCGGTCACCAACTGTCTCGGACGGATGACCACTTGCGTGGACGGGCGCGCCTTTGGCCGCAACGGGCCAATCAGTCAAGGCTTTTCGGACTCATCGGCCTGCGGTCCGCCGGGATTTTCCGCGTCCAGCCGGTCGATGATCCTGCTGGTCAGGGAGCGGGCATCCAGTGCCTGCTCGAGCAGTTCGATCCCCTCCAGCAACCCAACTGCTTCCGCAAACAGTTCCTCGGACGCGGCTTCCATCGCCGACCATAGCGGCGCGAGCCTGGCCACCAGGCGTTCCCCTGCGGGCGTAAGCACAAGCATGGACTTGCGGCCGTCTTGCGGATCGGTGACCGATTTGACGAGCCCTTCCGCCTCCAGCGATTTGCGCGCCTGGCTGACAGAGACATGGGTGATGCCCAGGGCCGATGCCAGTTCGCCCACCGACATCGATTGATGCAGCCTAAGCTGATTGACGATGCCGAACCAACGCTGCTCAAATCGCGTATCGAACAATGCGTAGCAGCGCCCGGATTCACGGTCGATGCGTTCGGAGAGCCTGCGGATGCGGGCCCCCATTGCCTTTGTACCGACGGATCGCGGGAAGTCCGTTATTGGCATTGCCATCTCTTAGATCGGTGAATATGTGTAGTCACCTACATAAATAGGAGATTCTGACAAATGTTGAAACCGCTTGGGCGCAGATCGCTGTTGAAAGCCGGCCTGGCGGGCGCCGTCCTGGCAGCCCCGCAAGCCAGATTGCTGGCTGGCGCAAGTTCTGGCGGAAGGCTCGACGCGCTGATGGCGCGTTCGATTGCGATCAACGGAAACATGCTGCCGGCGTTCAACGAGGATCCATCTGCGCCGGATTTCCAGCAAGAGGTGCTTTCGACCGGCCTGACCGCGGTGAGATACAGTCTTGCGGGTGCCGAACCTTCGTTCGAAGGCGCGATCGACCACATCGGATGGGTCAACAAGCAGATCGCCGCCCATGGCGAAGTCTATCTGCATGTTCGCAGCACAGAAGATATTCGCAAGGCGAAGGAACTTGGCCGCATTGGCATTATCTACGCGTTTGAGGACGCGACCATGTTCGACGGACGGCTCGACCGGATCGAGCTGTTTTGCGAAATGGGCGTCCGCTCCATGCAGCTTTCCTACAACGGTCAGTCGCCCTTCGCCTCGGGCGTGATGGTACCGGATCGCGATGCGGGGCTGACGGAAAAGGGTCGCCATGCGGTGATCTTGATGAATGCACTGGGCGTTACCGTCGACGCCAGCCATTCGAACGACCGATCGACGCTCGATATCGTCGAACAGAGCGACAGGCCGATCATGATCTCGCACGCCGGTTGCGGTGCGGTGTTCGACCACCCGCGCAATCGTTCCGATGCAGCACTGCGTGCCGTTGCAGAGGCAGGCGGGGTCGTGGGAATTTATGAACTGGCCTATCTCACGCCCGGGCTCGAACAGCAGACGCTCGATGTCTATATGCGGCATCTCACTCATGCGATCGATGTGTGCGGAGAGGATCACGTGGGCATCGGGAGCGACGCGCTGTTGCTGGAATTCGACACCGGCCCGGAAAGCATGAAGCAATGGAATGACAGCATTGCAGAGCGGAAGAAGGCAGGTGTCAATGCACCGGGCGAGGGCCCGCCACCCTTCGTGGTCGAACTGAACGGGCCGCAGCGGATGCGCCTGATCGCGGGTGCCTTGCTCGACCGGGGCTACAGCGAGCGAGCGGTCGAAAAGATCCTCGGCGCCAATTTCCTGCGAGTGTTCGAGGAAACCTGGCGCTGAGGAGGTCTGGTCTGCCGGATTATTCGGACTCGTCGTAGCCGAGCAGGTCGCCTGGCTGGCAATCCAGCTCCCGGCAGATTGCCTCGAGCGTGGAGAAGCGGATTGCCTTGGCCTTGCCGGTCTTGAGGATCGAGAGATTGGCGAGCGTCAGGCCGACCCGCTCCGCGAGTTCCGTGAGCGTCATGCGCCGATCGTGCAGCAGATCGTCGAGTTTGACTGTGATCGGCATCAGACTGTCCCTTCCAGATCTTCGCGCATCGCAGCGCCGTGGCGGAAGACGCGGGCGAGGATGAACAGGATCACCGCCAGCAGGATCGTGGCCAGGTCGAACCCGCTGTCGAGAGAGAAATTCGCATCCTTAATCTTGTCCGCAAATTGAGCCAGGTGCAGGCCGATGGCGGTTGCTGGCAGAACAAGCAGTTGCAGGCCCACAATCAGCCAGCCCATCAGGCTCAGGCGGTCGGCATTGGCAGGCTGGAACGGATCGCCTTGGCCGACGGTGTCGATGATCTGGCGCAGCTTGCCGAAGAATACGAACATGGCTGCAACCATGGCGAGGCCGATCAGCATAATGCCGATAAGGGAGAAGAGCGGAAGGCTGACGCTCGGATCGCCAACTTCCTCGACATATTCGGCCAGAATATCGGCGCGAAACCATATCAGTGCCGGCATGCCGATCAGTAATGCAACGGCACCAAACGCCATCGCTATCTGCATGAATATCGCCAGGACCTTGCCGGCCAGGAGAAGTGGGTCGCTGTTCGCATTGTTCATGGGCTGAGTTCCTCGGGCTTGGTTGCGATCAGGCCAACACGGGGGCGGCTGCGACCACAACGGGAAGGGTGACGGGAACGGAGACGATGGCATTCATCGAGACCGCGGTGATGAAAAGCGCCGCGAACAGGGCGGTGGATTGGGAAAGCAAGCGGGACATTTATCGATCTCCTATATTCGTAATATCGATAATCAATAAGCCGAGTCGACCTTATTGTCAATCGATAATATCGAAAAACGATATATTGCGAATTGTTTTGCGATAAGCGGTGTGTTTGCGCTTGGGCCGCCAGCCACTCGATTGGCCCGACCGGCCTTTCGCCGTATAGTGGGGCATCGGCCGGGGTCCGACCTGGCAGACTGGGGGCGGGCATGATTGTCGGAAGGCTATTTCTGCGCTTGACGGTGTTTTATGCGCTGGTCACCGGGCTGGTGCTTGGCGTGGTTGAAATCTACCCCGATGCCGTCGATTTCCTTCCCCTTGGCGGTGCGGAAACCCTGTTGGCGTCGGCGCCAGCCGATTCCATGGAGAACATCAGGATCGGTGCCACGCGCGTGGCCGACCTGAGCGGGTCTATCCTGTGGCTGTTTATTGCGGTGTCCGGGGCGCTCCTCACCACCTTGCCGGTCACTTGGGTCTATATGGCGAGCCGTAGCCGCAAGGAATATGACCAGGCGCTGGTTGAAACCATGATTGTCCTGCCGATCGCGGTGACGTCAATCGTGGTCATGGTGCACAATTCTCTCGCCCTGGCCTTTTCGCTTGCCGGGATCGTCGGCGGCGTGCGCTTTCGCAACACGCTCAAGAGTTCGGGCGATGCGATCTACATCCTGCTTGCAATCGGCATCGGGCTCGGCGCGGGGATCGGGGCACTGGAGATCGCTCTCGTGATGACCATCATGTTCAACTATGCCTTCGCATTGCTTTGGGGCACCGATTATGGCGCTGAACAGGGCACCCATCGCTACTTGAGGCCGAGATACGCGCAGTCGGAAGAAGAAAGCCGGGACGGGGAAGGCCAGGATGAGGATGTCAGGGCTGAAGCCATGCAGTCTGGAGAGGGAGCAAATCCGCAATAGAGTCCGGATGCCGAAAGTAGCCGTGAGTCAGCGGCAGCGCCCGAGTATGTTCCTTTCAACTGCGCCTCTGTCCTCCACATCCCGATAGAATCCTCCAAGATAGTTCAGCATGGTCTGGACGGACCTGGCGTCCAGATCAGGGACGGCGCGGATCTCCGCTTCGATGGCAGGCCATAGTGCTCGGAATCGGTCGGACGTCGCCTGGACATGGGAGTTGTGGCGACAGAACCCCCGATAGACGCGCGTCTTGATGGACTTGACCTTCAGGATCGGGTTGGGTGCCGCATAGGGCGCGCCGACCAGGCCGGAATTGTCGAAATCATAAGGCACAGGGGTCAAGCTGGCACGTGCGTCCTTGCGCTCACCCAAAAGCTTTGCATTGTGGCAGCAGTCGGCCGGATCGGGCCCGGTGATCATGGCCCAGTCCGTATTTCCGATCATATATTGGAAAAGGGCAAATCGGGCAGCGTCTTCGGGTTCAAGCGCGCTCGAAGGGATGCTTCCAATGTCGACCTCCTTGCTGCCAAGGCGGCGCGCTGCATCGTCAGCATCCTCGATGAAGAAACCGGGGCGGGAGGCAATCACCTGGTCGCCGTCGACATAGGTGATGCGGGCCAACCTGACCTTCAGGCTTTCTGGCGTAATGACATTGTAGATGCGGTAGGCGGCGTATTCGCGCAGCACCACCTGGTCGAAACTCCCTTGGTTGCGGCAATGGGTGACGAGCTTGATGCGGCTCTGCTTGTGGAAGAGGGAAGCCTTGCCGGTCTTCGCTGGAAAGGCGATCCGCAGTGGCGGGAACCGGCAGTTTTCCCGTTTGCGTCGAGAAACTCCGCGTGCCGAAAGCTCGATATCGTGCACTTCTCCAGCGGCTTCAATTCTGGCCTTGCGAGGCTCGGTCGAGCGTTCCGCCGAGCGAGCTATCTGCCTGATCGGGCCCTTTATCGTGAGCTCGACCGGGTTGGATTCGGCAAAGAGCGGAGTCACTTTGCCGCGATCATCCTGCGCCTGCACCGGTCCACAGGCGAAAATCCATGCAAGGACAAAAGAGGCAAGGCGCTTCATTGCGCCGCTTCCAATGACGCAGCGGCCAATTCCCGGCTTTGCCATTCACCGTCCCCATCGCGTGTGTGAGCGATGGCGCGCGTGCCGATCAGTTCGAGATAGCTTTGCGGCCCGCCATAGTATCGGGAAATGCCGGTATCGATCCGGATCAGCCGGCCACCGGCGCTTTCCGTGATCCCTTTCAGCGATGGCGTATGCGCCACGACCAGGCGCTGAGCTCCAAAGTGCGCGAGGATCTGCGCCAGTTCTTCCTCGATAGGCATACGCATATCGTCCGCGGCAGGACGCAAGAGATTTCCGCGGTACCAGAGCGGACCGAGCGGGTCTTCGATCACGCTGCGATCGATCGCTTCACCCGGCTCCATCGCGGCGCGGATGCGGGCATTGATCGCGTCGATGGATTCAGTCGACCTTTCGATGCTCAAACCGCCGTGCGCGAAAAGCACGCCTGAAATCCGCACGATTGCCGGGAGCTGTGCGGCCCATAGGCCCAACTCGCCGCCCGGCTTCCATGCGCGGCGATGCTCGAGCATTCCCAACGGAGTTTCAGCGAACCAGCGTGCCTTGGCTTGATCTGCGTCGAGAGGCGGATCGAGCGCAGCATAGGCCGCTTCGATAGCCTCGCGATTGGCGCGCCAGGTGGCTTCGCGCCTGCGCTTCGAGCGCTTGTCCGTAAAGGCCACATACTCGCCCGGATGCACGTAGCGCAGATCGCCAATGACGTTCATCGCTTCATGATTGCCCAGCAAGACAATGACTCGACCGCCGGATACTGGGGCAGTTTTCTCAAGCCGCTGCAAATCGCGGATGATCTTGAGCGAATCCGGCCCGCGATCGGCTATGTCGCCCATCTGGACCAGCACTGCGTCGCCTCCAGTCCATTCGCCCTCGCTATCGGCCAGTCCCGACGCCAGCAGGATGTTTCGCCATGCTTCGAAATCGCCATGCAGATCGCCAACCGCGATGACCCGCGATGGTGTTTCGACGCGACTATGACTGCTTGCGGCAGAGCTTGCCCCGAACAGCGCAAACACGAGAACCATCAAGAATCGTAGAGGCCCATGCACCATTGCAACTCCCCGATCGGACAGAGGCCCTATAGCATATACGCAGGCAAGCCGTCCGCCGCCCATTGTCGGGCTGCCCTCTGGGTGCCCTTGGGCGTTTGACACGTGCTGTCCTCAATCCTATATGGCCGTCAACCGCTCGCTTCGAGCAAGGCCGATTCATGCGCGGGAATTGGTCTGGGAATGGAAGCGGCGGGTTCCATATTCGCGACGCTTGAATAGCTGCAGCAGCCTGGCCGGGTTGGCCATGTGCATCGCTGCGGCCTTTTCGCGTTCCGGTACCATGCGCCGGATATGGAGCCATTTCATACGCGTGACATGAATGTTCACGGCACCGGCCTGCACCAGCGGTCCGGCAGACAAGCAAGAGGCGTTTCTCTCACATGGCAACCAAGGCGAAGTCCCCCAAGGGCAATAGCAAGGCTTCGGGTACGGCGAAAAGGCGTATCCGCAAGATCTTCGGCGACATCCACGAAGTGGTGCAGATGCCGAATCTGATCGAGGTTCAGCGCGAAAGCTATGAGCAGTTCCTGCGCTCGGACAAGGAAACGGGCTATGTTTCCGGCCTGGAGAAGACACTGCGTTCGGTTTTCCCGATCCGCGACTTCGCCGGCACCGCCGAACTCGACTTCGTGCATTACGAGCTTGAGCCGCCGAAATACGACGTGACCGAATGCCGCCAGCGCGGCATCACCTATGCCGCCCCGATGAAGGTCACGCTGCGCCTGATCGTGTTCGAAGTGGACCAGGAAACCGAAACCCGCTCCGTGCTCGATATCAAGGAGCAGGACGTTTACATGGGCGACATGCCGCTCATGACGGAGAACGGCACCTTCTTCATCAACGGCACAGAGCGCGTGATTGTGTCGCAGATGCACCGTTCGCCGGGTGTGCTGTTCGACCATGATCGCGGCAAGACCCACTCTTCGGGCAAGCTGCTGTTCGCCGCGCGCGTCATTCCCTATCGCGGCTCGTGGCTCGATTTCGAATTCGACGCCAAGGACATCGTCAACGTCCGTATCGACCGCAAGCGCAAGCTGCCGGTTACCGCGCTGCTCTATGCGCTGGGCCTGGACAGCGAGGAAATCCTCCACTTCTTCTACGACACCGTTTCGTGGGAGCGCGCCAAGGACGGGTGGAAGATCCCCTTCGTGGCCGAGACGTGGCGCGGCCAGAAGCCGGCCTTCGCGCTGGTCGATGCCAAGACGGGCGAAGAAGTGTTCCCCGCCGGTCAGAAGATTTCGCCGCGCGCTGCCAACAAGGCGGCCAAGGATGGCCTCAAGGACCTGCTGCTCCCGACCGAGGAAATCTTCGGCCACTATGCAGCCAATGATCTGATCGACGAGAAGACCGGTCGCATCTACATCGAAGCCGGCGATGAAGTTTCGCCCGAGAATCTCGAGGCGCTTGACGCTGCCGGTATCGACAAGCTCGAGCTGCTCGACATCGACGAGATCAATACTGGCCCGTGGATCCGCAACACGTTGAAGGTCGACAAGGCCGAAAATCGCGACGAAGGCCTCGAAGCGATCTACAAGGTCATGCGTCCGGGCGAACCGCCGACGAAGGAAACCGCAGAAGCCCTGTTCGAAGGCCTGTTCTTCGACAGCGAGCGTTATGACCTTTCCGCGGTTGGCCGCGTAAAGCTCAACATGCGTCTTGGCCTCGATGCCGAAGACACCGTCACCACGCTGCGCAAGGAAGATATCCTGGCGGTGGTGAAGGAACTGGTCGGCCTGAAGGACGGCAAGGGCGAAGTTGACGACATCGACAACCTCGGCAACCGCCGTGTCCGCTCGGTGGGCGAGCTGCTGGAAAACCAGTACCGCGTCGGCCTGCTGCGCATGGAGCGCGCGGTGAAGGAACGCATGAGCTCGGTCGACGTCTCGACCGTGATGCCGAACGATCTCATCAACGCCAAGCCGGCTGTCGCCGCAGTGCGCGAGTTCTTCGGTTCTTCGCAGCTTTCGCAGTTCATGGACCAGACCAACCCGCTTTCGGAAGTCACCCACAAGCGCCGCGTTTCGGCGCTTGGCCCGGGCGGCCTTACCCGCGAGCGCGCCGGCTTCGAAGTGCGCGACGTTCATCCGACGCACTATGGCCGTATCTGCCCGATCGAGACGCCTGAAGGCCCGAACATCGGCCTGATCAACTCGCTCGCCAGCTTCAGCCGGGTGAACAAATACGGCTTCATCGAAACGCCTTACCGCAAGGTCGAGAACAACCAGGTCACCAGCGAAGTGATCTACCTCTCGGCGATGGAAGAGCAGAAGCATACCGTGGCGCAGGCTTCGGCCGAGCTCGATGACAAGGGGCACTTTGTCGAAGAGTTCGTCTCCGCACGCCAGAACGGTGACTACTTCATGGCCCCGCGCGAACAGATCACGCTGATGGACGTTTCGCCCAAGCAGCTCGTCTCGGTCGCCGCGTCGCTGATTCCGTTCCTGGAAAACGATGACGCCAACCGCGCCCTGATGGGCTCGAACATGCAGCGCCAGGCGGTGCCTTTGGTTAAGGCCGAGGCGCCGTTTGTCGGCACCGGTATGGAAGAGACCGTGGCGCGCGATTCGGGTGCCGCGATCGCTGCCACTCGCGGCGGTATCGTCGACCAGGTGGACGCGACCCGTATCGTGATCCGTGCGATTGGCGATGTCGAACCCGGCCAGTCGGGCGTCGATATCTACACGCTGCAGAAGTTCCAGCGTTCGAACCAGAACACCTGCATCAACCAGCGTCCGCTGGTGAAGGTGGGCGAAGTCGTCGAGCCGGGTGATATCATCGCCGACGGCCCTTCGACCGACCTGGGCGAGCTGGCGCTGGGCAAGAACAGCCTCGTCGCCTTCATGCCCTGGAACGGCTATAACTATGAGGACTCGATCCTGATCTCCGAACGCATCGTGAAGGATGACGTGTTCACCTCGATCCATATCGAGGAATTCGAGGTCATGGCTCGCGATACCAAGCTGGGCCCGGAAGACATCACCCGCGATATCCCGAATGTCGGCGAGGAAGCGCTGCGCAATCTCGACGAAGCGGGCATCGTCTATATCGGTGCCGAAGTGCACCCGGGCGATATCCTGGTCGGCAAGATCACGCCGAAGGGCGAAAGCCCGATGACGCCGGAAGAGAAGCTCCTCCGTGCGATCTTCGGCGAAAAGGCCAGCGACGTGCGCGACACTTCGCTTCGCCTGCCTCCGGGCGTGGCCGGCACGATCGTGGAAGTGCGCGTGTTCAACCGCCACGGCATCGAGATCGATGACCGTACGCGCGCGATCCAGCACGAGGAAATCGAGCGTCTGCGCAAGGACAGCGAAGACGAACGCGCCATCCTCAACCGTGCAACCTACAACCGCCTGCGCGACATGCTGCTGGGGCAGACGGCTTCGGCTGCGCCCAAGGGCGTGAAGAAGGGCGTTACGATCGACGAGGAACTGATCGAGGGTGTCGAGCGCCACGAATGGTTCAAGTTCGCGGTGGCAGACGACAAGCGTCAGGCTCAGATCGAAGCGGTCAAGAGCCAGTATGACGAAGCCGTCAAGGGCATCGAAGAGAAGTTCGAAGACCGCAAGGAAAAGCTCGAGCGCGGTGACGAACTGGCTCCGGGCGTGCTCAAGATGGTCAAGGTCTTCGTCGCGGTGAAGCGCAAGCTGCAGCCGGGCGACAAGATGGCCGGTCGCCACGGGAACAAGGGTGTCATCTCGCGGATTCTGCCGTGCGAAGACATGCCGTTCCTCGAAGACGGCACCCATGTCGATATCGTGCTCAACCCGCTGGGCGTGCCTTCGCGCATGAACGTGGGGCAGATCTTCGAGACGCATCTGGGCATGGCGGCGCGTGGCCTCGGCCAGCAGGTGACCGCTGCGCTGGAGGAATGGCGTGAGGCAAATCCGGATCCCGAAGCGGCCAAGCCGCCCAAGGCCGTCGCCGAGAAGCTCAAGGAGGTTTACGGCGAGCAGTACCATGACGAGATCGATGCCCGTTCGGCTGGCGAGATCGTGGAACTGGCCGGCAATCTCACCAACGGCGTTCCGATGGGCACTCCGGTGTTCGACGGCGCGCGCGAAGGCGATGTCACGACCATGCTCGAAAAGGCGGGTCTCGACGGTTCGGGCCAGGTAACGCTCTATGACGGGCGCACCGGCGATGCCTTCGACCGCAAGGTGACCGTGGGCTACATCTACATGCTGAAGCTCCACCACCTGGTTGACGACAAGATCCACGCCCGTTCGATCGGCCCTTACTCGCTCGTCACCCAGCAGCCACTGGGCGGCAAGGCGCAGTTCGGTGGCCAGCGCTTCGGTGAAATGGAGGTCTGGGCACTGCAGGCATATGGCGCTGCCTACACCTTGCAGGAAATGCTCACCGTCAAGTCGGATGACGTGGTCGGCCGGACCAAGGTCTACGAAGCGATCGTCAAGGGTGACGACACCTTCGAAGCCGGCATTCCGGAGAGCTTCAACGTGCTCGTCAAGGAAATGCGCAGCCTGGGCCTCAATGTCGAACTCAAGTCGCTTAGCGACGGCGAGGAAGGCGAAGAGGACGAATGGCCGGAGGCGGCTGAATAAGGGCGGCGGGCCTCAGGCCCCCGCTCCATTCGCCCAAAGATTTCACCCGTATGGGATTTGAAAAATGAACGAACTGACCAAATTCACCAACCAGCTCGCAAAGCCGGAAACCTTCGACCAGATCCAGATCGGGATCGCTTCGCCCGAGCGTATCCGCTCGTGGTCGTTCGGCGAGATCAAGAAGCCCGAGACGATCAACTACCGCACGTTCAAGCCCGAGCGTGACGGGTTGTTCTGTGCGCGCATCTTCGGCCCGGTGAAGGACTACGAGTGCCTGTGCGGCAAGTACAAGCGCATGAAGTACAAGGGCGTCGTGTGCGAGAAGTGCGGCGTCGAAGTGACCGTGACCAAGGTCCGCCGCGAGCGCATGGGGCACATCGAACTGGCCGCGCCGGTTGCGCATATCTGGTTCCTCAAGTCGCTGCCGTCGCGCATCGGCCTGCTGCTTGACATGCAGCTCAAGCAGCTCGAGCGTGTGCTCTATTTCGAGAGCTACATCGTTACAGAACCGGGCCTGACGCCGCTTGAGAAGTTCCAGCTGCTCACGGAAGACGAACTGCTCGAAGCGCAGGACGAATATGGCGAGGACAGCTTCAGCGCCGGGATCGGTGCCGAAGCGGTCAAGATCATGCTGATGGATCTCGACCTCGAGCAGGAGCGCGAGGATCTGCTGGAAGAGCTCGCGACCACCAAGTCCACGCTCAAGCCCAAGAAGATCATCAAGCGACTGAAGGTCGTCGAGAGCTTCATCGATTCGGGCAATCGCCCCGAATGGATGATCCTCGAAGTGATCCCCGTGATTCCGCCCGAGCTGCGCCCGCTGGTTCCGCTGGACGGCGGCCGTTTCGCGACGTCCGATCTCAACGATCTCTATCGCCGCGTCATCAACCGTAACAACCGCTTGAAGCGCCTGATCGAGCTGCGCGCGCCGGACATCATCGTCCGCAACGAAAAGCGCATGCTGCAGGAAGCCGTCGATGCGCTGTTCGACAATGGCCGCCGCGGCCGCGTGATCACCGGTGCCAACAAGCGTCCGCTGAAATCGCTCAGCGACATGCTCAAGGGCAAGCAGGGCCGTTTCCGCCAGAACCTGCTCGGCAAGCGCGTCGACTATTCGGGCCGTTCGGTCATCGTGACCGGGCCGGAACTCAAGCTGCACCAGTGCGGCCTGCCCAAGAAGATGGCGCTCGAGCTGTTCAAGCCGTTCATCTACGCCCGCCTGGACGCCAAGGGTCTTTCGATGACCCTCAAGCAGGCCAAGAAGTGGGTCGAGAAGGAACGCAAGGAAGTCTGGGACATCCTCGACGAGGTGATCCGCGAGCATCCCGTGCTGCTCAACCGCGCGCCGACGCTCCACCGCCTGGGCATCCAGGCGTTCGAGCCGGTGCTGATCGAAGGCAAGGCGATCCAGCTTCACCCGCTGGTCTGCTCGGCCTTCAACGCCGACTTTGACGGTGACCAGATGGCCGTGCACGTCCCGCTGAGCCTCGAGGCGCAGCTGGAAGCGCGCGTGCTGATGATGTCGACCAACAACATCCTCTCGCCCGCCAACGGCAAGCCGATCATCGTGCCTTCGCAGGACATGGTGCTGGGCCTCTATTATCTCTCGATGGAACGCCAGGAGAAGACTCCCGAGTTCATCGAGGAGAAGGACGGCACCAAGATCGAGAAGCTGCCGCGCTTCTCCGACATGGCCGAAGTGCACCAGGCGCTCGAGACCAAGGCTGTCACCCTGCACACCCGCGTCATCGCCCGCGTTCCGCAGGCCGATGAGGACGGCAATGTGTCGATGCAGCGCTTCGTCACCACGCCGGGCCGCATGCTGATCGGTGAGTGTCTGCCGAAGAACCACAAGGTGCCCTTCGACATCGTCAATCGCCTGCTGACCAAGAAGGACATCGGCGACGTGATCGACGAGGTCTATCGCCACACCGGCCAGAAGGACACCGTGCTGTTCGCTGACGCGATCATGGTGCTGGGCTTCCGCCACGCGTTCCGTGCCGGCATTTCCTTCGGCAAGGATGACATGATCATTCCGGATTCGAAGGTGGAACTGGTCGATCAGACCAAGGCTCTGGTTGCCGATTACGAGCAGCAGTATCAGGATGGCCTGATCACCCAGCAGGAAAAGTACAACAAGGTGATCGACGCCTGGAGCCGCTGCGGTGACCAGGTGGCTGACGCCATGATGGAAGAAATCCGCTCGCAGCCGATTGGCGATGACGGCAAGCAGGGCCAGATCAACTCGATCTACATGATGAGCCACTCCGGCGCACGTGGTAGCCCGACGCAGATGAAACAGCTCGCCGGTATGCGCGGCCTCATGGCCAAGCCGTCGGGCGAGATCATCGAGACCCCGATCATCTCGAACTTCAAGGAAGGCCTGACCGTCCTTGAATACTTCAACTCCACCCACGGCGCCCGCAAGGGTCTGGCCGACACCGCGCTCAAGACGGCGAACTCAGGTTACCTGACCCGCCGCCTGGTCGACGTGTCGCAGGACTGCGTGATCGTGGAAGAGGACTGCAAGACCGATAACGCGCTGGAAATGCGCGCCATCGTTCAGGGCGGTTCGGTGATCGCGTCGCTTGGCGAGCGCATCCTTGGTCGCACCGTGGCGGAAGACATCATGAATGCCGCCACCGGTGAAGTGATCGTCAAGGCTGGCACGCTGGTGGACGAAGCCATGGTCAAGGACATCGAGGAAGCCGAAGTCCAGTCGGCCAAGATCCGCAGCCCGCTGATCTGCGAAGCCGAACAGGGCGTTTGCGCGACCTGCTATGGCCGTGACCTCGCACGCGGTACGCCGGTGAATATCGGTGAGGCTGTCGGCGTCATCGCGGCGCAGTCGATCGGTGAGCCTGGCACGCAGCTGACGATGCGGACCTTCCACATCGGCGGTGCGGCGCAGCTCAACGAAACCTCGCACCTCGAAGCGGTGTCGGACGGCAAGGTCGAATATCGCGACATGCCGACCATCACCGACAAGAAGGGCCGTATCCTCTCGCTCGCCCGCAATGGCGAGCTGGCGGTGATCGACGCCGAAGGGCGCGAGCGTGAAATCCACAAGGTGCCTTACGGTACCGTCCTGATGCACAAGGATGGCGCCAAGGTGAAGGAAGGCGATCGCCTGGCCGAGTGGGATCCGTTCACCCTGCCGATCATCACTGAAACCAGCGGTGTGGTCCGCTATCAGGACCTGCTCGACGGCACGACGATGGAAGAGCGTTCGGACGAAGCCACCGGCATCGCCCAGCGCGTCGTCACCGAGAACCGTGCGACCGGCCGCAAGAAGAAGGAAGACCTTCGCCCGCGCCTCACCCTGCTGGGTGACGAGACGGACAAGAAGGGTGATGAGACCGAGGCTGCGCGCTACATGCTGGCTCCGGGCACCACGCTCTCTGTCGAGGACGGCCAGGAAGTGCAGGCGGGTGACATTCTCGCCCGTGCTTCGCGCGAAGCCGCCAAGACGCGCGACATCACCGGCGGTCTGCCGCGTGTTGCCGAGCTGTTCGAAGCGCGCCTGCCCAAGGACAATGCGATCATCGCCAAGATTTCGGGCAAGATCGAGTTCGTCCGCGAGTACAAGGCCAAGCGCAAGATCGCGATCGTTCCCGAGGAGGGTGATCGCGTCGAATACCTGATCCCCAAGACCAAGGTGATCGACGTGCAGGAAGGCGACTTCGTGAAGAAGGGCGATACGCTCATCTCCGGCAGTCCCAATCCGCATGACATTCTGGAAGTTCTCGGGATCGAGGCGCTGGCCGAATATCTCGTCAACGAAATCCAGGAAGTCTATCGCTTGCAGGGCGTGAAGATCAACGACAAGCACATCGAGGTGATCGTTCGCCAGATGCTGCAGAAGGTCGAGATCACCGATGGCGGCGATACTGTGCTGCTTCCGGGCGAGCAGGTCGATCGCGAAGAGATGGACGAAGCCAATGCCAAGCTGGGCAAGGGCAAGGCGCCTGCCACCGGCACGCCGATCCTGCTCGGCATTACCAAGGCTTCGCTGCAGACCCGCAGCTTCATCTCGGCCGCTTCGTTCCAGGAAACCACCCGCGTGCTGACGCAGGCGGCGGTCGAAGGGAAGAAGGACACGCTGATCGGGCTGAAGGAAAACGTGATCGTGGGCCGTCTCATCCCCGCCGGTACCGGCGCGGGCATGAACCGGATGCGCGTCACCGCCTCCAGCCGCGACGCTGCGCTGCGCGCGCAGTGGAAGAAGCAGCAGGATGCGCTCGCTGCTGCGAACGCTACCGAGCCTGAGCCCGAAGCTGACGCCATCCCTTCGGAAGAAGCGATGAAGGCTGCCATGGGTGGTTCCGGGGCCAGCGCTGCGGAAACCGCCGAATAATCGCCAAGCCTCACGCAGGCTGACGAAAAGAGAGCCCCGCTGGAGCGTCGCGCTCCGGCGGGGTTTTGTTTTGCCGGAAATGTTGTTTCGGCGGAAAAGGAAGCACTGCCAACGCCATTTATGCTATTGCGAAGCAGTCGCAATTAATCTAACAAAAGCGAAATGGATCAAAGCGCGAGAGAACGGCAATGGATAGGCCCAGGCAAAGGCGTCATGGCTTCACGGCGGATAATACTCCGGGAAGCAAGGCTGGAACCGGGCGTTCCGAAATCCATGGGCGCGACCGAGATTGGATCGTGCGGCTGGCCCGACCCTCGCGGATAGACCAAGTGCCGCCTGTCTCCGCACGCTTTGTCTTCGCTTTGCGCGTCATCGCTCGTCATGACCGGGCCGCGCAGGATCCCTTCCCCTTCCTCGCGGTGCGCCTTGGTAGCCTGACCGTTGCCAGCCTCGCTATCGAGTTTGCGCAGCTCTGTTCGCGGTGCTGGCCAGAACCGATCCGTGTCGGGGCGCCGTGTTGCCAGATGCTCGGTTACGACGAGACTACGCTTGCCCGCATGGTCGCCGCCGCCTCGCTATGTGACCGGGATGAGTTCTCTGCAGAGATCGACGGTCTCGTCCGCTACGACCGGCATGAGCGCCTGTGGCAGGCGGCGGTGCGGCTCGCGGGGGCCGACATGGCTTGAACCAGTCCAGGACAGCTTCGATACGGCACGGGCAAGGGGCGCGTCGCCGCTCATTGCGATGAACCTTCGCACGCAAATACTTCAATCCTGCCGAATAGCGCCTATAGGGGCGCACATGACCACCACCCGTTTCGCCCCTTCGCCCACCGGGCGCCTTCACGTCGGCAATATCCGTACCGCGCTCCACAACTGGATGCTTGCCAAAAAGGAAGGCGGGCGTTTCCTGCTGCGGATCGACGACACCGATGCGGAACGTTCGCGCGAGGAATATGTCGAGGACATCCGCGGCGATCTTGCATGGCTCGGGATCGAGCCGGATGGCGAGGAACGCCAGTCGCAGCGGCTCGACCATTACGAAGCAGCCTTTGCGGCCTTGAAGGAGGCTGGGCGGGTCTATCCCGCTTATGAGACCGCGCAGGAGCTGGAGTTGCGGCGCAAGGTGCTGCTCGGACGCGGTCTGCCGCCGATCTATGACCGCGCTGCGCTGGAGCTCAGCGATGCGCAGCGTGCCGCGAAAGAGGCGGAGGGCATTGCGCCGCACTGGCGCTTCAAGCTCGACCACGACGAGACGATCGAATGGGAAGACGGTGTACGCGGCCCGCAGAAATTCGATCCCGCGCAGCTTTCCGATCCGGTCATTCGCCGGGCAGATGGTTCATGGCTCTATATGCTGCCGAGCGCTGTGGACGACGTCGAGATGGGCATAACCGACGTGTTGCGCGGCGAGGATCACGTTTCCAATACTGCAGTGCAAATTCAGATGTTTACCGCACTTTTTGCTGCAGGCGTGGGCGTGCAGCAAAACCTGCCAAATTTTGCTCACGAAGCACTGCTGGTGGGGCGTGAAGGCAAGCTCTCCAAGCGGCTCGGCTCGCTTGGTTGCGATGCGTTCCGCGAGAAGGGAATCGAGCCTGAAGCGTTGGTCGCGTTGCTCGCGCGGCTGGGCACTTCGCTTGCCGTCGAACCGATTACCGATCGCGCCGCATTGCTCGAAACATTCGAACTTTCCACCTTCGGGCGTGCACCGGCCAAGTTCGACGATGCGGAACTGGACCGGCTCAACACCGCCATCGTCCACCAGATGGAATTCGCCGATGTGCAGCACCGCCTGCCGCATGGCATGGACGAGGCGGGCTGGCATGCCGTGCGGCCCAATCTTGCCACTGTGCATGAGGCGGGCGAGTGGTGGCGGCTCGTCACAGGGCCGATCGACCGGATGGACTTCTCTGCCGAGGACAGGAGCTTTCTGGCCGAGGCCGCGCGCCTTCTCACATGGGGCGATGACCCGTGGCATGGCCTCACCAATGCGTTGAAAGAGGCCACGGGCCGCAACGGCAAGCCGCTGTTCCTCCCTCTGCGCCAGGCGCTCACCGGCATGGACCACGGGCCGGATATGAAGGAACTGCTGCCGCTGATCGGCGAGGGAGAAGTGCGCGCGCGGCTCGAACGCGCAGCACATGGCTAGGCCGCGCGCGGGGTAGGATGGGCAATTGGCCGTTAACGGCCAGATCGGCCCCCTCATCACCGAATCTTTACAGATTAACCCTAAGATTCAACTTCAGGCTTCAACCTCGGCCGTAAACTCCAAATCCGCCATGCTCGTAACGATGCTGGCAAGTGTCTTGGGCTACAAGTTCGAAAGCAAGGACAGTCGCCCGCTGGAAAGGAACCGGATCGATGAGCTATGGCGCAAACCTGGACGGAAACGAACGCCCGCAGGCCGAGTGCCGCTATCGTTCGGGACGCAAGATGGTGCTCGACATTCTCGACATTTCGCTCGGCGGATGCATGCTCGATTCGCGCGGCTGGTCGGTCCAGCCGGAAGAACACATCACGATCAAGATGCCGACGCTGGGCTATCGCTCGGCCAAGGTGGTGTGGATCGAGGACGAGCGAGCGGGCGTAGCTTTCGACGAGATGCTCTACGAGC
Source organism: Altererythrobacter sp. (assembly GCF_050299635.1). Taxonomy (NCBI): domain Bacteria; kingdom Pseudomonadati; phylum Pseudomonadota; class Alphaproteobacteria; order Sphingomonadales; family Erythrobacteraceae; genus Altererythrobacter; species Altererythrobacter sp. The sequence continues at coordinate 17,502 of NZ_JBNKWF010000002.1, read as the reverse complement.
CGACGCTGGTGCATATCCAGGAACAGATGCAGCAGGCGGCCTGAGGGCGTTTCTGTAGCGAACGTCCGCAAGTGGGTGGAAAACGGACATTGCTACGACATCGTTGAGCAGGTTCCATGGCCTTTTACAGTCACAACAGTGCGTGCGTGTGGTGTCACGTAACCTCCGCGAGCCCTTGAACCGTCGGAACACAGCACTTCAATTCCGCCCTCTAACGAGGGGATGCCAACAAAATAACCTAACGGAAGCACCGAAAGCGCCTGCTTTTCCTCCGCATTTGTTAGTCGAGCATTGGATGCCATGCCTGTTTCATCGTGGACAATTACGAGCCCCCTATATTCCAGATAAATGGCGGTCATCGCAAAAACGGCGATTAGGCCGAAACTGGTTCCTGCAACTTTCTTCATCACCTAATTATGCATGCGATGTCTAACGTCGGCAACGGGGTCATTAACGGACGTTTGAGGCTATCAACTCTCGTGCCGGTCCAGCTCGTCGCCGGTCAGCGTGACGACATGCAGCAGGTTCGTCGCTCCTGGTGTGCCGAACGGCACGCCCGCCAGCGCGATCAGCTTGCTCCCGGCCTTACCGAATCCATGCCGCAGCGCCATCCGCTTGCCCTTGGCAATCATCTCTTCGAAGCTGCCGATGTCCTTCGTCGCGACGGCATGCGCACCCCAAAGCAGCGCCACGCGCCGCGCGGTCTTGTCTGAAGGGGTCAGCACCAGCATCGGCGTAGCGGGCCGCTCTCGCGCCACGCGCCGGGCGGTCGAGCCGGATGAGGTGAAAACGGTTATTGCACTGATCGACACCGTATCGGCGATCGTCATGCATGAATGGGCGAGCGCATCGCTGGTGGTCGCATCGGGCGGCGTCTCGAGGAAGCGGACGCGCGCCTTGTAATCCTCGCTGCGCTCAACCTGCATCGCGATCTTGTCCATCATGGCAACCGATTCCTCGGGCCATTCGCCTGCCGCGCTTTCGGCGGAAAGCATCACCGCGTCGGCGCCGTCATAAACGGCATTGGCGACATCGGAAACTTCCGCGCGGGTCGGAACCGGTGAGGAGATCATGGACTCGAGCATCTGCGTCGCCACGATCACCGGCTTGCCCGCCATACGCGTGGCGTTGACGATCTTCTTCTGCAGCGGCGGGACTTCATAGGGTTCGAGCTCGACCCCCAGATCGCCGCGCGCGACCATGATCCCGTCCGACAGTTCGATGATTTCGCTGAGACGACGAACCGCCATGGGTTTTTCGATCTTGGCGCAAAGCGCGCCATATCCGCCCATCAGCCTGCGCGCTTCGGCGAGGTCTTCGGGTCGCTGAACGAAGCTGAGGCCGATCCAGTCGACGCCATTCTCGACTGCAAAGGCGAGATCCTTGCGATCCTTCTCCGTCAGCGCGGGAATCGGCACTTCGGCGTCAGGCACGTTCACGCCCTTGCGGTCGGAGATGACGCCGCCGACTTCGGCCGAGCAGAGAATCTCCTCTTCGCTCGCGCGGATCACCTTGAGCCGGATCTTGCCGTCATTGATCAGCAGGCGCTGGCCCTTCTCGAGGATACCGAACAATTCGGGATGCGGCAGGCAGACGCGTTTCTCGTCGCCCGGCTCCGGATTGCGATCGAGCGTGAAATGGCCCGAGTGCCGGATCACCGCCTGCCCGTCCTTGAAAGTGCCGACGCGCAGCTTGGGGCCCTGAAGATCGGCCAGGATCGCAACCGGGCGGTTGAACTCGCGCTCAAGCGCGCGGATCGCCTTGATCGTGGCGGCATGGGTTTCATGGTCGCCATGGCTCATATTGACGCGGAAGGCGTCTGCGCCGGCCTTGAGCAGCTTGGCGAGCATTTCGGGGCTGCGGCTGGCGGGGCCAACCGTAGCGAGGATCTTGACCTTGCGACCGCGTGGATCGAGCCTTTGGAGATCGGGGTTTGACATGGATGAGTGCTATGGCACAGCTTTTGGGCAACTCAAGGACAAGTAATGATGGATACGAATGCGCCCTCCGCCCCCGATGCACTGGATCAACTCGACGATGCCGTAGCGGCGGCGGCATTTCGGCGGCTGGTCCGCCACCTGCGCCACCGCCATGATGCGCAGAATATCGAGCTGATGGGGCTGGCGGGTTTTTGCCGAAATTGCCTGGCGGACTGGATTCGTGATGCTGGATACGAAGGCGACAAGCCTGCCGCGCGCGAGCTGATCCACGGCATGCCGATGGAGGAATGGAAGGCCACGCGCCAGAAACCCGCCACCGAAGAACAGCTCGCGGCGATGGAAGCGAGCCTCAAAAAGAACCAGTAGTCGAAAATACGGTGGATTGAGGATTCGCCGGGTTCACGGGCTCGCGCCCGCTGGCTATCGAGCCGCCAACCGAATCTCTCGCGATTCTCATTTCACTGGAGCTGATACGACATGGCCGAAGCCACCGACGACCGCCTGCGCCTGCTGATCGAGCGCATCGAACGCCTCGAGGAAGAAAAGAAGGGCATCGCCGACGATATCCGCGACGTCTATGCCGAAGCCAAGGCGGTTGGTTACGACGCCAAGATCATGCGCCAGATCGTGCGTCTGCGTAAGATGAAGCCCGATGATCGCGCCGAAATGGAAATGGTGCTCGATACCTACAAGGCGGCGCTCGGCCTCGGTTGATTTTCCGGTCTTCTGTATTATCATTATAATACAGCTTCAAAGGAGAAATTCATGGCCGGACCCTGGAAAGACGCACGCGGCATTATCGTTACAACCACACCCACGATCGAGGGGCAGCCGATCCAGCAATATCTGGGCATCGTGACGGGCGAAGTGATCGTTGGCGCCAACCTGTTCCGCGACCTGTTTGCCAATATTCGCGACATCGTGGGCGGGCGTTCGGGCAGCTATGAGCGTATCCTGGCCGAAGCGCGCGAACAGGCGATCCATGAATTGCAGGCCGAATGCGGCGCGCGCGGCGGCAATGCCGTGGTGGGTGTCGATCTCGATTACGAGGTGATCGGCGATACAGGGTCGATGCTGATGGTTTCGGCCAGTGGCACGGCGGTGAAAGTCTGACCGTGCAGATCCGTGCGGCGACGGCTGACGATGCCGCTCGCTGCGCGGAAATCTATGCGCCATTCGTCAGCGAAAGCTGGGTGAGCTTTGAGGCCGAACCGCCCGATGCAGCAGAGATGGCGCGGCGAATCGAAAGCTACGGCGCAACTCACGGTTGGTTGGTGGCCGAGATCGACGGCGCAACCGCCGGATATGCCTATGGCTCGCCGCACCGGACGCGCGCGGCCTATGCCAGTTCCTGCGATGTGGCGGTCTATGTCGAGCATGCATTCGCGCGGCAGGGCCTGGGCAGCGCGCTTTATGGCGAATTGCTCCCGCTGCTGGGGCGCACCTATCACGCCGCTTTTGCCGGTATCGCTTTGCCCAACGATGCAAGCATCGCTCTGCATGAGCGCATGGGGTTCACGCCGGTCGGGATTTATCGCGAGGTTGGCCACAAGCTGGGCGGCTGGCGCGACGTGGGCTGGTGGCAAAGGTTGCTCTAAGCAACCTTTTCTCATAGGGCCGCTGTGCACATAACAAACCGGGAAGCACGGCAGCAAAATGGCCGAAACCAATATTAGCGAATCGCTGGTTCAACACTTCGTCACATCGGATGGGCTCACATTGGCGGCTGACGTTGCCGGGCCGCAAGGCGCGCCGCTGGTGCTGCTGATGCATGGCGGCGGGCAGACACGGCATAGCTGGGCGGGTGCGATGCGCGCGCTGGTTGCGGCGGGATATCGCGTCGTCAATCTCGATGCGCGCGGCCATGGTGAGAGCGACTGGTCGCCTGACCAGGCCTATGCGCTTCAGAACCGGATCGAAGATGTCCGCGCCGTGGTTGACGGCTGCACCGTTCCCTATGCGCTGGTCGGCGCATCCATGGGCGGGCTCACCGCGATCCATGCTGCAGGCGAAGGGCTGAAACCGGCCGCGATCATTCTGGTCGATATCGTGCCCGAGATGGAGCGCACCGGGGTGGAGCGGATCGTCGGCTTCATGAATGCGCATCACGCAGGCTTCGCCAATCTGGACGAAGCGGCCGATGCGGTTGCGGCCTATTATCCCGAGCGGCCCCGGCCCAGGGATCCGAGCGGGCTGATGAAGAACCTGCGCCTGCGCGATGACGGGCGGCTCCATTGGCATTGGGACCCGGTGATGTTCGATATCGAGGATGCGGGCCGGTTCCACGAGCCGCTGGAGCGTTCATCGCAGCGGATCGGCGAGGATGGCGATGTGCCGGTGCTGGTCGTGCGCGGGATGCTCAGCGACATGGTTTCGGACAGGGGCATCGCGGCATTCAAGGCCAAGGTGCCGCATGTGGAGATCGCCGATGTGGGCGGAGCGGGGCATATGGTTGCAGGCGACAAGAACGATGTCTTCAACACCGCGGTAATGGGCTTCCTTGCGCGCTATATGCCGCTCTGACCGGACCGCAGTTCTGCTATCCGTCGCCCCCGTTGCTCGGCGCAACGCACTTGTCCGGCCGCGATTTACGAGTCCTGAAATGTTGCCAATTCACTCGAAATCACTCTAGGGGCTGCGGCAGTCATTCCAAACCATCGATACGGACTTAAGCGAAGCCATGGCAGGCCATTCCAAATTCAAGAACATCATGCACCGCAAGGGTGCGCAGGATAAGAAGCGCTCGAACCTCTTTTCCAAGCTCAGCCGCGAAATCACCGTGGCGGCGAAGATGGGCACGCCCGATCCGGACATGAACCCGCGCCTCCGCCTGGCGGTCAACAACGCCAAGGCGCAGTCCATGCCCAAGGACAATATCCAGCGTGCGATCGACAAGGCCTCTGCTGCCGACGGCGATAGTTACGAAGAAGTGCGTTACGAGGGTTATGGTCCGGGCGGCTCCGCGATCATCGTCGAAGCGCTGACCGACAACCGCAACCGCACAGCCACCAATGTGCGCACCTGTTTCAGCAAGAACGGCGGCAACCTCGGCACCGAAGGCAGCGTGGTCCACGGTTTCGAGCGTGTCGGCCTGATCGAATATCCGGTTAGCGCGGGCGACGAGGACACGATTCTGGAAGCCGCGATCGAAGCGGGTGCGGACGATGTCGAAAGCGAGATGGGCGAAGATGGCGGCCACTCGATCTGGACCAGCGCGGAATCGCTTCACGAAGTCGCCGGTGCGCTGGAAAAGGCGCTGGGCGAAGCGGAGAACGTCAAGCTGGCGTGGAAGCCCAATCTGACCGTCGAGATGGACGAAAAGTCTGCCGGAACGTTGCTCAAGCTGGTCGATGCGCTCGACGATGATGACGATGTGCAGACCGTGTGGGGCAATTACGATATCTCCGACGACATCATGGAAAAGCTCGGCGACTGAGCCGGAACGCGGTGCTGATCCTCGGCCTCGATCCTTCGCTCAGTTGTACCGGCTGGGGTGTGATCCGGGCCGAGGGATCGCGCATCAGCCACATCGCCAACGGCCAGGTCAAGACGGATGCCAAGGCACCGATCGCCGTGCGGCTGCATCATCTGCATGATGCGATCCGTGCCGTGATCGAGACGCACGCACCCGATCGGGCGGCGGCGGAAGAAATCTTCGTCAACAAGAACCCGCAAACGACGCTCAAGCTGGCGCAGGCGCGCGGTGCGGTGCTGGCCGCCTGTGCAGCTCATGGGCTCAGCGTGAACGAACACGCCGCGCGACTGGTCAAGAAATCGATCACCGGCACCGGTGGAGCAGACAAGGTTCAGGTGCAGGCCATGCTCAAGGTGCTGCTACCCGGCGCAGCAATCGCCGGAGCCGACGCCGCTGATGCGCTGGCGGTGGCGATTGCCGATGCGAATCTAGGGTAGGAGAGAGCCGTGTATCTGGTCGTGTTCCGTAATCGCAAACGCGCCGACATGGATGCGGCGGCCTATGCCGCCGATGCCGACAGGATGGTTGAACTGGCAAGCGCGCAGCCGGGCTTCCTTTCGTTCAAGAGCTACACCGCCGATGACGGCGAGGTCGTGGCTATCTCCGAATGGGAGGACGAAGCGGCCGCGCTCGGCTGGCGGCGGGTGGCCGAACACGCGGAGGTCCAGGCCAGGGGGCGCCAGGATTATTATGCGAGCTACACATTGTTCGCCTGCGATTCCCCAAAGGTTCACAATTTCAAGGCTAAGGACGACACGTGACGATCAAGCTTTACGGCATCCCCAATTGCGACACAGTCAAGAAGGCGCGCAAATGGCTCGAGCGGCAGGGCCTCGATTACGCCTTCCATGATTACAAGAAGGAAGGCGCCGATCCGGCGAAACTCGCAGTGTGGATCGCGGACAAGGGCGTCGATACGATACTCAACCGGCGCGGCACGACTTTTCGCAAGCTTTCCGACGCAGAAAAGGCGGATATCGATGCCGCGAAGGCGGTGACGCTACTCGAAGCCAATCCGAGCATGATCAAGCGTCCGGTGGTCGAATATGATGGCGGGTTGCTGGTCGGTTTCAAGGAAAGCGAATGGGCGGAGGTATTCTAGAGCCAGTGCGCTCTGGCCACCGCCGAGCTAATTGTCGCCAAGAAAGGCCCGACCGCTGAACTGCTCCGCCTCGGAATGCGAATAGCTCTGGAACTCATGCTTGAGTTTGGCCAGATCATAACCGGTCGCCCACAGGCCGATTCCACCGGCTGCGACAAGCAGGATGAGGTATTTGAACATGCGCGCAGGATGTGACGCCTATGTCTAAAGGCAGGTTCAGGGAAATGATTACCGTGGCGGCTACCATGCTGCTGGCCCTGGCGTATCCGGCTGTTTCCGTGGCGGCGGAAAACCCGATCGTCATTGCCCATCGCGGTGCCAGCGGCGAGCGGCCCGAACATACGCTTGCCGCCTATGAGCGTGCGATCGATGAAGGTGCGGACTATATCGAGCCCGATCTGGTCGTGACCAAGGACCTGGCGCTGGTCGCGCGGCATGAAAACGAGCTGTCCGACACCACCGATGTCGCAAGCCGTGAGGAGTTCGAGGACCGCCGCCGCGAAAAGACCGTGGATGGCCAGCGCGTTGCGGGCTGGTTCGCTGAGGACTTCACGCTGGCGGAGCTGCGGACGCTGCGGGCGAAGGAGCGCATCCCCGCGATCCGCCCTGCCAATGCGCGATTCAACGGGCTGTACCAGGTGCCGACACTTGAAGAGATCGTCACGCTGGTCCGCGCAAAGGAAGCCGAGACCGGGCGCAGGATCGGCATCTATCCTGAAATCAAGCATCCCACTTTCCTGCTGCAGAATTCGGGCATCGACATGGTTGACCTGCTGCTGCACGAATTGCGCAAATTCGGTATTACCGCGGACGATCCGATCTTCATCCAGTGCTTCGAAGTCGGGACGCTCCAGCGGCTCAAGCAACGCAGTGGTTTCAGGCTGGTGCAGCTTGTCGCCGAAAGCGGCGGCCCGGCGGACGAGCCCGATATGTATTATGGCGACATGATCACGCCCACGGGGCTGGCGGAAGTCGCCAAATATGCCGACGCGATAGGGATCGATTTGCGTCTGGCATTCGGCCCCGATGGCATACCGTCAGGATTGGTGGATGACGCGCACAATGCCGGGTTGAAGGTACATGGCTGGACCCTGCGCAAGGAGAACGCCTTCCTTCCGCCCGTGCTGAAACGCGGATCGCAGGATGGCGGCACCGGCGACGTGCTGGGGATGGTCAATCTGCTAGTGGTCCAGGGAATCGACGGCATTTTCACCGACGATCCTGGGCTTGTCGTGGGCGCGCTCAGCGAGCTCGATGCCGGGCGGTGACGATGTAGTTGAGCGAAAGGTCGCTCACCGACAGGTGCAGCCCCTTGCCCGGTCGCCAGGTGATGCCTTGCGGCTCGCCCATTTCCAGCCCGGCCGCGGCAAGCAATTCGCGCAACTCCTCAGGCGTCACGAAATCGTCCCAGTCATGGGTGCCGCGCGGGACATAGCCGGTCCGCTCCGCCGCTTCGACCAGCAACAGCTTGCTCGCCGTGGTGCGGTTGGGGGTCGAGAGCACCAGCAGCCCATCGGGTACGAGCTTTTCCGCCAGCGATGACAGGAACTTCGGCTTGTCGGCGACATGCTCCACCACTTCCAGCGAAGTGACGAGATCGAATGCTCCGATGTCGAGGCTCGCCAGTTCCCCAGACATGTAGCGGATATCGAGTCCGGCGCCCTCTGCATGGGCGCTGGCGACACCCACATTCTCCGCCGAAGCATCCACACCGGTCACATCCGCGCCCAGCCGCGCCAGCGGTTCGCACACCAGCCCGGCACCGCAACCGACATCGAGCGCGGCCTTTCCCGCGAGCGGGCGGATGCCGGCGCGATCGCTACCCCAATGCGCGTCCACCGCCTCGCGGATGAAGCGCAGACGCACCGGATTGACCTGGTGGAGCGAGGCCATCGGGCCCTTGGCATTCCACCATTCGCGCGCCAGCGCCCCGAAATGCGCAGCTTCATCGGGACGGATGGTTGTGCCGCCCGTAGATTTCATTGCGTCTGATACAGTTGCATCGCCCATATACTGCCCCTAACAGCGCGCGGAGCGCGATTCCAGAAGGAGCGTATTACTCGTGGCACGTATCGTGATGAAATTCGGCGGCACCTCGATGGCGGGGACCGAACGCATTCGTCGCGTGGCCAATATCGTGCGCAAACAGCAGGCCGCCGGGCACCAGGTTGCCGTGGTCGTAAGCGCGATGGCAGGCGAGACCGACCGGCTGGTCAATTTCTGCCGCGAAGCCAATGCGCTTTATGATCCGGCGGAATATGACGTGGTGGTTGCGAGCGGCGAGCAGGTCACCAGCGGATTGCTGGCGCTGACGCTGCAATCGATGGGCTGCAAGGCGCGTAGCTGGCTCGGCTGGCAATTGCCGGTCCGCACGGTTGAGGCCCATGCCAAGGCGCGGGTCGATACGATCGATGCGCCCGGCATGATTGAAGCGATGGACCGCGGCGAGATCGCGGTGATCCCCGGTTTTCAGGGTATTTCGCAAGAAGGCCGCATCACCACCATGGGGCGCGGTGGTTCGGACACCTCGGCGGTGGCAGTGGCGGCGGCAGTCAAGGCGGACCGCTGTGATATCTACACCGATGTCGACGGGGTCTATACTACCGACCCGCGTATCGTGGCCAAGGCGCACAAGCTCAAGGCTGTGACTTACGAGGAAATGCTGGAGCTCGCTTCAGTCGGGGCCAAGGTGCTGCAGACTCGCTCCGTCGGACTGGCGATGAAGGAAGGCGTGCGGGTGCAGGTGCTTTCGAGCTTTATCGGCGATGATGCCGTGCCCGCCGATGAATTGCCCGGCACGCTGATCGTGTCGGATGAGGAAATGGATCAATTAGTGGAGAAGGGCGACATGGAACGCCAGCTCGTCACCGGTATCGCTCACGACAAGAACGAAGCGAAAATCATCCTGACCCGCGTACCTGACAAGCCGGGCGCGGTGGCGCATATCTTTGAGCCGCTCGCCGATGCTTCGATCAATGTCGACATGATCATCCAGAACGTGGGCCGCGACAAGGGCGAGACCGACGTGACCTTCACCGTGCCGCAGACCGATCTGGCACGGGCGCAGGCGTTGCTGGAAGACAAGCGCGGCGACATCGGCTTCAACCGCATCATCACTGACAGCAAGGTCGCCAAGATCAGCGTGGTCGGTGTGGGCATGAAGAGCCACGCAGGTGTCGCCAGCACCATGTTCCGCGCGCTGTCCGATCGCGGGATCAATATCCAGGCGATCTCGACCTCCGAGATCAAGGTTTCGGTGATGATCGACGAGGATGAGACCGAACTGGCCGTGCGCGTTCTGCACACCGCCTATGGGCTCGATTCCGAAGACGAGGCCGCCTGACGCGCACCGGCTTCTCGGTATGGAAATGCGTGCTGTCCAACGCTAGGCGACAGTGCGAAACGGCCCACCGCGCTAACGCGGCCTGATAACCAATCCTTAACTCCGCCCTTCGACCTTCAGGGTTCAGAAGGAGCGACACCCATGCCGCTGAAGGCGCATCTCGAATCAAGTGAGTTAAGTATTGAATCGCGGGCTGATCCGCGCCGGCACCTGCTGCTTGAAACAAGCGGCACACTTCCCAGCGGGGAGCAGGCCAATGTCGTCGTGCACAATGTCTCGGCCACCGGGATGCTGCTTGAAACCACGCTTGCCCTGAGTGTGGACGAACGGCTTGCGGTCGAGATCCCAGAGGCCGGGCTCGCCAGCGCGCGCGTGGTCTGGGCGAGCGGTATGCTGTTCGGCTGCGCATTCGACGAACGGCTAGGCGCTGCGGCGCTGAGCGCTACCGAACTGCGCGCATCCGCTCCCTTGCCGCCGGAAATCGGCCAACCGAGCATCGGGCGCAGGGCGACTGGCGAACTGTTCGGCAAGCGGCTGGAAAACCTGCGCAAACAGCGCGGAATGACCTTGGCGCAAGTCGCCGACCAGCTCGGGGTCAGCAAGCCGACTGTCTGGGCATGGGAAAAGGGCAAGGCACGTCCGGTCGAGGAGCGCTTGCCGGCGATCGCCGCAGCGCTGGGGATCGAGCCAAACGAGCTGGCCAGTTTCAGTGAGCCGCCCGGCATCTCAGAACTGCTCGAAACGAGCCGCAAGCAGATTGCTGAAGCCTATGGCACGACGCCCGATCGGGTCCGCATCATGATCGAAGTCTGATCGACACTGTCCTTGCACAGCTGCGCTTCCGGCCCCGATGGTCTGCTGCCAGCCTCTCCGTTCACCGCAAAACCAACTGCCCCTTCGCGGAATTATGGTAAACGAAGTAAGTCGTTGATTCGTAATTCAGTTTTGTATGTTTACACGGCTAACGCGAATGGGGATTTGTACCGATCCGCTTGGGGAAAAAGGGCGGGGAAAGCAAGGAAACGGGTTAGCTAACGTCAATATGCCGGACTGAGCGCGGAGCAACTGGGGAACTTCGTCAACGCCGAGGGGGCACACGGCAATGGTCGGGAGATTCACCGTCGATGACGGTTCAATATTGTGCGGATTGCTGGCCGATTGCGCCGGAGACATTCTGCTGAAGACCGATGCAGGGGGCTTCATGACCGAAGCTTCGCCGGGGCTCGAGAGCTTCGGGATCGAACTCGGTGCAATGCTGATCGCGCCGCATATCGCAGATATTGCGCAGGGCGGTCACGCGGCGCGGGTGCGGCAATATTGCAAGGACGCTCTTGGTGGCAGGCCAAGCGCCGACCGGATCGAGTTCCCGGCCTGCAGTGGCGGTGACATCGATGTGGGAGAGCGCTGGTATGCACTCGCCCTTCGGCCCACGCCCGATGCCAGTGGTACAATCTCCGGCGCCATCGGCATCATGCGATCAATCGCCCATCGACGCTCATTGGAAGACGAGGTTCTCAACGCCTCGATGACCGATCAGGTGACGGGCCTGGGCAATCGCCATGCCTTCATGTCGATCATGTCGCGGATGCTGTGCCGCGAAGGGAACAAGGGGGCGATGATCCTGTTCGGGATCGACCGTTTTCGCGCCATCACGCTCAATTATGGGCAGAGCAAGGGCGATGAGGTGCTGTGGGCCTTTGCCCAGTTCCTGCGCGCCATGTTGGGCGACGAACCCATCCTGACCCGGCTGGAGGGGGAGAGGTTCGCAGCGATCCTGCCTGACGTCGATGTCCATGCAGCGCATGACATAGCCGCCGAAGCGATCGAGATCTTCGCGCGCCTTTCGCAAGAGAGCGGCACTGGGGAAATCCGTGTCAGCGCCAGCGCCGGGATCGCCGCCATGTCCGGCGACCGCGACGAAGTGCTGGCGAGCGCCGAGCTGGCGCTTACCCTGTCGCAGGCGGCGGGAGGGCGGCGCAGCGAATTGGGCCACCAGGCGTCGATCCGCATGGAGCAGCGCCGACTGGCATAGTACTGGTCGCCATGGCGCCGGTGGGCATAATGCCGCAAGGTACCAGCGAAGCGTCTTGCCCGCACGCGCTGACCCGCCTAATCGCGCTCAGCATGAGCACCTTTTCAAAAACGGCCGCGCTGATGAAACGCGGCACCGACTTCCTCGGCTGCGACTACGCCATCCTGTGCGGCGCGATGAGCTGGGTGTCGGAGCGCAATCTCGTCTCCGCCATTTCCAATGCCGGGGGCTTCGGCGTGATCGCGTGCGGGGCGATGACGCCCGAACTGCTCGATACCGAGATTGCCGAGACGAAGAAGCTGACCTCAAAGCCGTTCGGCGTGAACCTCATCACCATGCACCCGCAGCTGTTCGATCTGATCGACGTGTGCCGCAAGCATGGTGTGGGCCACGTCGTGCTGGCGGGCGGTATTCCGCCCAAGGGCAGCGTCGAAGCGATAAAGGGAGAAGGCGGCGCGGATGCCAAGGTGATCTGTTTCGCACCCACGCTGGCGCTGGCCAAGAAGCTGCTGCGTTCCGGTGCCGATGCTTTGGTGATCGAAGGGATGGAGGCAGGCGGCCATATCGGTCCCGTTTCGACCAGCGTGCTGGCGCAGGAGATGCTGCCCGCGCTGGCGGACGAGCATCTGATCTTCGTTGCAGGCGGCATCGGCAAGGGCCAGGCGATTGCGGGCTATCTCGAGATGGGGGCGGCTGGCGTGCAGCTCGGCACGCGTTTCGCCTGCGCCAGCGAGAGCATCGCGCATCCCGATTTCAAGAAGGCATTCTTCCGCGCTTCGGCCCGCGATGCAGTGGCCAGCGTCCAGGTCGATCCGCGCCTGCCGGTCATTCCGGTCCGCGCGCTCAAGAACAAGGGCACCGAATCCTTTACCGCCAAACAGATCGAGGTCGCCGGAAAGCTCGACCGAGAGGAAGTGGCGATGGACGAAGCGCAGCTCCAGATCGAACATTACTGGGCCGGTGCATTGCGCCGCGCAGTAATCGATGGCGATGTCGAGGGCGGTAGCCTGATGGCGGGCCAGTCGGTCGGCATGGTCAAGGCAGAAGAGCCTGTGGCTGAGATCATCGCTACGCTGATGGCCGAAAGCGAAGAGGCGCTCTCGCGCCGCTAAGCCCTTGTCGATGATGGTATGGCACCATAGTCTTCGTTTCGACCGGAAACGAAGGAGAGTGCACCCATGTGCGACGAAGCCAATCTGAAGCAATGGGCGCGCGAGCGCATCAGCCGCCGGCAGTTCGGCGTGCTGGCGGGCGCGGCGACAATCGCCGCCTGTGGCTCCTCGGGACAGAGCAATGCCGAAGACGGTTTGATCGAACTGACCGAAAGCGGGGTCACCTTCGAAACTGCCGACGGGACGATGGACGGATTCTTCGTCCGCCCCGCAAGCGGGTTGGCTCCCGGCGTCATCATGTGGCCCGATATCGCTGGCCTGCGCGAAGCCAAACGCAGCATGGCTAGGAGGCTGGCGGGCGAAGGCTATGCAGTTTTCGTCGCCAATCCCTATTACCGCGATGTTGCGGGCGAGCAATTCGCGGATTTCGCTGCCTTCATCGACGAGGGCGGCTTCCAGAAGGTCGGGCCGTGGCGCGAGAAGTTTACCGCCGAAACGGTGACGCGCGACGCGCGCAGCGTGGTGGCATGGATCGACGCGCAGGACGGCGTCGATACGGCTCGCGGGATCGGCACGCAGGGCTATTGCATGACAGGTTCCTTCGCGCTGTGGACTGCGGCGGCAGTCCCTGAGCGGGTGAAAGCGGCGGCAAGTTTCCATGGCGGAGGGCTTGTGCGTGCTGACGATCCGCTTAGTCCGCATGCGGTCATGGGCAAGATGCAGGCGGAGCTGTTGATCGCGATCGCTCAGAACGATGATGCCAAGGCACCCGACGACAAGACCGCCTTACGCGAGGCAGCAGATGCGGCGGGTCGCACTGCAGATATCAAAGTCTATGGCGGCGATCACGGCTGGACGGTGCTTGACAGCCCGTCCTATGCCGAAGGCCCGGCGGAAGAGGCCTGGGCGGCGCTGTTGGCGCTCTACAAGCGCACACTCTAGCGGCTGGTTCTCAGCCTTCCCCGCTCAGCAACGCCTTCCATGGCTGTGCGGCGGGCTCATCGCTGTCGAGCGGGTTCCACACCGCAGTCATGCGCGCGCGGGCTTCGGGCTCCGGCAGGCCGCTTTCTCGGTCGAGCAGGTAGAAGAAGCCCGTGACTCGGTAATTCATGATGCAATGCACATGGACCGGCCCTTCGGCCTGGTCGATGGCGTCACGCAGAGCCGCCACGTGCTCGCGCGTCGGCGCATCGAAAGGCACGGGGATATGCGTATAGCCGATGCCGTGCTGCGCCAGCAGCTCGCGCTCACCCGCCAGCGCTTCGGGATGATTGTCCAGCGCGAGATTGACCACATGCCTGACCCCGATTGCCGCCAGCCGCGCAGGGTCACCCGCATCGAGCTTGCCCGAGGTCGTGATGCCGTCAGGCCTGCGCTGCCAATTGCGGATATACTGCGGATCTGAAACGTCACTCATGGCCATGTAGCTGCTCCAATTGTTCGGAACCGTTTCATAGCAGCCGCGCGGACCATGTCGATTTTCTCCGCTTTCGCTTGGCCAAGGCGATCCCGCAGTCTAGATTGCCACCAGAGGACCGAAAGGAGCCAATTTCCATGGGTTACGTGCTAATCGCTCTGCTGTTCCTGCTGATCGTGTTCCTGCTGATGGCAGTGCGCGTGGTGAAGCAGGGTTACGTCTATACCATCGAACGGCTCGGCAAGTTCACGCTCGCCGCCGATCCCGGCATGCACATCATCATCCCCTTCATCGACCGCGTCGGGCAGAAGGTGAATGTGATGGAGCAGGTGCTCGACATTCCCGGTCAGGAGATCATCACGGCGGATAACGCCATGGTCGGCGTGGATGCGGTGGTCTTCTTCCAGGTCCTCGATGCGGGCAAGGCGGCTTACGAGGTGGCCAATCTCTACCAGGCGATCATGGCGCTCACGACCACCAATCTGCGCACGGTGATGGGCAGCATGGATCTTGACGAGACACTGTCCAAGCGTGACGAGATCAACGCCCGTCTGCTGGCGGTGGTCGATCATGCGACCTCGCCCTGGGGCGTCAAGATCACCCGCGTGGAGATCAAGGATATTCGCCCGCCACTGGACATTTCCGAAGCAATGGCGCGGCAGATGAAGGCGGAGCGTTTGAAGCGCGCCGAAATCCTCGAGGCCGAAGGCGACAAGACCAGCTCGATCCTGCGCGCTGAAGGACGCAAGCAATCGTCGATCCTCGAAGCGGAAGGCAAGCGTGAATCGGCCTTTCGCGACGCCGAGGCTCGCGAACGCGCTGCAGAGGCGGAAGCCCGCGCCACTCAACTGGTGTCGGACGCCATCGCATCCTCGGGCAGCCAGGCGATCAACTATTTTGTCGCGCAGGAATACACCAAGGCGGTGGGCAAGTTCGCGGAAAGCCCCAATGCCAAGACGATCCTGTTCCCGGTCGAAGCCACCCAGCTGATCGGCTCGCTCGGCGGGATCGGCGAACTGGTGAAAGACGCGATCAAACCGACCGAAGGCGATGTCACAACCCGCTCGGGCCAACCGCTCCCGCCCAGCCGCCCGCGCGCCAGTGTGCCGCGCTCAGGCGATAGCTGATGGACGATTTCGGCTCCTTCGATCCGCATTGGGTATGGATCGCGATCGGGCTGGTTCTGGCCGCGCTCGAAATGCTTGTGCCCGGCGTCTATCTGATCTGGCTGGCGGTCGCGGCGATCATCACCGGCTTGCTGACCTTGGGGCTCGACCTTGGCCTGCCGGCGCAGGTGGTCATCTTCGTCTCGCTTTCTCTGATCGCGGCCTTCAGCGCCAAACGCTTCCTGCGCGATACGCCGATCGAAAGCGCGGATCCGCTGCTCAACCGCCGCGGTTCGCGGCTGGTGGGGGAGACTGCGCTGGTGACGCAAGCGCTCGATGGCGGCACCGGCCGGGTCAAGCTGGGCGACAGCGAGTGGCTCGCGCGCGGTCCCGACATGGACGTGGGCGCGCGCGTGCGCATCACCGGTAGCGACGGGGCGATCCTGATTGTCGAAGCGATCGAAGCCGCCCTGCCACCGCCGCAACAGGATGGCGAGGCAGGCGAAGCGGGATAGCCGGGCGAGCTAGCGCGCGCTCAGGCGGTGACCCCGGCGTCCTTGAGGCCGAAGCGGCCATGCGTGCGGAAGTGTACCATCCACTTGTCGAGGAACAGGCCGAGCGGTCTTGGCTCGATACCCAGCTCGTCGAAGCCCGGATAATTGCCCAAGGCTGCGTTGCCTGCTTTCAGTAATTTCCACTGGTCGCTCGACATGGGGGTCAGCGGAAGCGCAGCGAAAATCGCCGACAGCGCATCCGGCATGGCGATGAAATACCGCTTGCGTCCCTGCGCGGCTGCAATCCGCTCATTGAGCTCCAGCATCGTCATCCGCTCGGGTCCGCCCAGTTCGAATGTCTTGCCGCCATGCTTGCCCGGCCCCAGCACGGACTGGGCGATTGCTTCGGCGACATCGTCGACATAGGCGGGCTGCAACTCTGCCGTGGGGCCGAAAACCGGCAGCACGGGGGCGAACTGGATCAGCCCGGCGAACATATTGATGAAATTGTCATCCTTGCCGAACAGGACCGAAGGGCGGACGATTGTCGCTGTCGGGAAGGCTTCGAGAACGCGGGTTTCACCCAGCGCCTTGGCCCGCCCATAGGCGGTCGGCGATTCGGAATTGGCACCGATCGCACTGACATGCACCAACGCCTGAGCCCCGGCTGCCTTGGCGTGCTTCGCGATTGCGCCGGGCGCTTCGCCCATAAGCTGCATCAGATCGCCGCTGAACGATCCTGCCAGATTGACCACCGCATGCGTGCCTGCGACGGCTGCGGCCACGGCGCGCTCGTCATTGACGTCGCAGCGGGCAAGTTGGAGCTGGCCGAGATTCGCCAGCGGTTTGAGCGGCCAGCCCTTTTCGGGCGTGCGGCTGGCGAGGCGGATGCGCGCGCCGCGCTCAAGCAGCGATTGCGTGAGGTAATTACCCAGAAAGCCGCTGCCGCCGAAGATCGTTACGAGCTTGTCCTTGAGGGGATCAGTCTTAGCCATGGCCGGTCCGTATTTGTGAGAGAGTGGGTGTTGGCGCCCGCCTTGCCGCAAGGCTTTGGCGACTGCAAGCCTCGCGGGTGCATCACGGGCGTTGACAGGGGTGGCAGGCAGTCGCTATTGGCGCGCTCCTACCGAGCGGCGCGGCTTTCGATGACCCCGCTGCATGTGTGTGCCCAGATGGCGGAATTGGTAGACGCACCGTCTTCAGGTGGCGGCGCTCGCAAGGGCGTGGAGGTTCGAGTCCTCTTCTGGGCACCATTTATGCAATTCTAGACAACTCTGATTTTACCGTTAAAGTCGCGAAAAACAGCGATTTAACGGCCATTTTCGTTTGCTGGTGCTTCTGGTTGATTCTCGTTAATCCACGTGATTCGGGGGTAATATTGGGGGTAACGAAAGAGTGAGGGAAGTTGGTCCAGCCAGAGGATTGGCCATTGCCACTAACGGACACCAAGATTCGCTCTTTGCAGCCGAAGGTCGGACAAT